>JBPXJX010000034.1:0-2395 GCA_051715525.1 Bacteroidales bacterium | reverse complement strand
GAATCTCCTAATGGTTTGGCTAAAATAATTTCTAATTTTCTCAATATCAATCTCTTCCTTTGTGATTGGAACTTCCAACTCTAAAAAACCCTTTAAAAAACCTTCGTAGTCGGAAAACCACTTAAAATCCAGGTTCTTAATCTCATATGCTCTAGGTTTTATTTTAATAGTATAAAAAGTTGAATCGTTTCGATATTGGCCCCAATTAATAATCTCTTTCTTAAAAAAACCTAATGAAGTAATTGTAATTGTATCGCCAAAACCAATTGGAATATTAAAATAACCTAACAAATCTGATATAACAGCTTCCTTTTTCGTAATATTAATGGCATGAGCAAGCTCAACAGGAGCTCCTGTAATTTCATTAATTGCACGAAAACTAATACGTTGAATACTATCTTGCGCTTTAACCAATGGTGAAAAGCAATAAATGATAGCAAAGCAAATTGAAAAAAAATACTTATTCTTAAAATTCACACAGCTGTTTTTTTTCAAAAATAGCACATACAATTATTCGTCAGCACTTTTTGCAATACACTTTAGCTTACTTTAACCAGTTAAAAGCGTCAACAGAACACGATAACCTCTGTATTTAAGTATTTTAATCAAAATTAAAACAATTTATTATTTATACTTAACTAAATTTTTAACACCAATTATTAAATATCGTTCAGGCAATGCTTGAAAAGTATACATTTGTAAAAAATCATTTAACAAAATGAACGACCTAAAAACAACAATTGAAACAATTTGGGATAACAAGACGCTTCTGTCGGAAGCAAATTCAAAAGCTGCAATTAGAAAAGTTTTAGAATATCTTGATAAAGGAGAACTAAGGGTTGCCGAGCCATCAGGTGTTAATTGGGTTGTTAATGAGTGGGTAAAAAAAGCGGTTATCCTTTATTTCCCTATACAGGAGATGAATACCATTGAAGTTGGTCCTTTCGAATTTCATGATAAAATAAATCTTAAAAAGGGGTATAAAGAATTAGGTGTGAGGGTTGTACCGCATGGTATTGCACGATATGGAGCTTTTTTAGCTAAAGGGGTTATAATGATGCCGTCGTACGTTAATATAGGTGCATATGTTGATGAGGGTACAATGGTTGACACTTGGGCTACTGTTGGTTCATGCGCCCAGATTGGTAAGAATGTTCACCTTAGTGGCGGAGTTGGTATTGGGGGTGTTCTTGAACCAGTGCAAGCTGCACCAGTAATTATTGAGGATGGTTGTTTTATAGGTTCAAGATGCATTGTTGTTGAAGGGGTAAAAGTTGGTAGACAAGCTGTTCTGGGCGCGAATGTAGTTCTTACCAAATCAACTAAAATAATTGATGTTACGGGAATTTCACCCATTGAATACAAAGGAGAAGTTCCTGCCCGTTCGGTAGTAATTCCGGGCTCATACACTAAAAAATTTGCTGCAGGCGAATACCAGGTACCTTGTGCGCTTATTATTGGTGAAAGGAAAGAATCAACGGATTTAAAAACATCACTTAATGATGCATTAAGGGATTACAATGTTGCTGTTTAGTAATTTCATAAATCAATTTAATAATTAGTATACAGCTGAATAACAATACATAACCCACATTTACTAAGTTGAGTATGCAGAAAATATCAGTAGTTATCATAACATTCAATGAAGAGAAATATATTGAAAGATGTATTAAATCAGTTGAAGAGGTAGCGGACGAAATAGTTGTTGTTGACTCATTCTCCACCGATCGAACAAAAGAAATTTGCTTGCAAATGGGTGTTAAATTTATTGAGCACCCATTTAAGGGTTTTCGCGATCAAAAAAACTACGCTCTAGATCAAGCCAAATATGATTATGTTCTTTCTTTGGATGCTGATGAAGCGCTTACCCCAAAACTAGTAAAGTCAATTATTGCTGAAAAAGAGAATTTTAGGTTTGATGGGTATAAATTCAATCGATTAAATAACTACTGTGGAAAATGGCTGCGCTATACGAGCATGTACCCTGAGCGAAAAGTTAGACTTTTCAATAAACATAAAGCTAGGTGGGGAGGGCATAACATCCATGAAACAGTAATTCTAAACAATACAGATAGTTTAAAACATCTAAAGGGCGACTTACTTCATTGGTTATACGACACCATTGAGGAGAGTATTAATAAAACCAATAAATACACTACACTATCTGCTTTAGAATACTTTAACCAAGGAATAAAATATAATGCATTCAAAATACTGATCAACCCAACATGGCGATTTATTAACTCATTTGTTTTTAGAGGAGGTTTTATTCATGGTTACGACGGGTACCTTGTAAGCAAAATACAAGCCATGTCGTGTTATTTAAAATACTTTAAACTCCGACTTCTATACAAAACTGCAAAATCAGAGCAAAACATTGCTAATATCAATCTTT
>JBPXJX010000033.1:0-5290 GCA_051715525.1 Bacteroidales bacterium | reverse complement strand
TCAACTTTTTTCATAATTTTGTATAACAATTTGTATATCAGATAAATTCAATCTACGGTTAAGCAATGAAAAGGAATCTCTTAACATTTATGATGGTTTTTATTGCATTTGGTCTTAGTGCTCAAAAACTTAATTATAGTTTTGGTTTTCATATAAATAAATTACAAATAGGCAATCTGACACACACGCCAGAATATCCTAACATACCAGCAGGTGCAGGCTATTATACAGTTATCAGTGGTTATGGTTTGGAGGAGAAATACAATGAAAATATTGGCTTTAAATTTTTAGGAAATATTGATATTACAGTTTCTGATAAATTTTCAATCAGGAGCGGAATAAGGCTTAATCTTCTTCGATTTCAACAACAGACAATCATTACATCTAATTACGAATCAGTTGGATTATCGATAACAGCAGGTGGTGGAACTGTAATCACTGATTTAGGAAATCCTATTGGTTTTTTAAGGGATGCAAATGGTAATTTAATTAATGTAGATGGTAGTTTATATAATCAAAATACCAATGCCGGATTAGATGCTAATTCTTCTGACGTTGGAAGGACTAACATTTTATACACTGAAATTCCTATTTCGGCAATTTACAAATATCGTCGCTTTAAGTTTGAAACAGGTATCTCAGCCTCAATAAGAACATATTCAAACCGCTATATGCTTGAATATGATATGTTAGAAGGTATAAGAACTATAAATAAATATAACGATAACGGAATAAACAATGTTATTTGGCTAATGAACGTTGGTGTAAGCTACGCTCTTTTTAATGGCATTGATTTTAATTTGCAGTACTCTCGCGGTCTAAATGGTATTTACACCAACAGCCTTGGAAACAATGGTATTCCAAAGTATAATATTTTCTCGCTCGGAGTAACCTACAATTTAAAGTAATCCAACCCACTATACAAGAAAATAAGCCTAGAATATTCTAGGCTTATTTTATATTAAACTATCACAAACTTACTTACTTAATGCAGCCAACCTCTCCTCAATTACTTTAATTTTTGATTCGGCATCGGCTTGCTTGTTTCGCTCAATCTCAACAACCTGAGCTGGTGCGCTGTTAACAAACTTCTCGTTGCTGAGCTTTTTCATTACACTTTGAAGAAATCCCTTTGTATACTCAAGTTCTGCTTTAAGCTTCAAAATTTCCTCCTCAACATCAATCAACCCTTCAAGAGGCACATAGTACTCCGACGATTTGATTAGGAACGAAGCAGCACCCTCAACTTTATCGTTTGTATAAGATAACGTTTCAAGCCCTGCCAGCTTGATAATAATGCTCTCAACCTCTTCGCCAAATTTATCAATAGATTTTACGCTTAGGTTAAGCGATTGCTTATTCGGAATATTTCTTTCCTGACGGATAGTACGAACTCCTGCAATCACCTCTTTCATCAACTCGATACGCTCAAGCAAATTGGCATCAAATCCTGTTGATTTTGGCATCTGAGAAACCATCAAACTATCGCCATTCTTTCTCTCATTCAACGAATGCCATAGCTCCTCGGTAATAAAAGGCATGAATGGGTGAAGAAGTGTAAGCATCTTCTCGAATATCTCAACTAATTCTCCGTAAGTTTTAGCATCAATTGGCTTTTGGTAAGCGGGTTTAACCATCTCGAGTAGCCACGATGAGAACTCATCCCAGAAAAGCTTGTAAACAGCCATTAAAGCCTCGGAGATACGATACTTATCAAAGTGATCCTCGATGGCTTCAATCTCGCGATTTAGGATATTGTTAAACCAATGAATTGCTGCAGCCGATGAGATCGGTTGAGGAATGTTAGAATCAACCTCCCAGCCCTTAACTAATCGGAATGCATTCCATATCTTGTTGCTGAAGTTTCGTCCTTGCTCAGGTAGCGTCTCCTCAAATAGCAAATCGTTTCCAGCGGGCGAGCAAAGTAGCATACCAATACGAACGCCATCGGCTCCGTATTTTGCAATCAGATCAAGAGGATCTGGCGAGTTGCCAAGCTGTTTGCTCATTTTACGCTTCAGCGAGTCGCGAACAATACCTGTAAGGTAAACACTCTTGAATGGTTTTGCACCTTGATATTCGTACCCAGCAATAATCATACGCGCAACCCAGAAGAAAAGAATTTCGGGAGCGGTAATCAGATCGTTGGTTGGGTAGTAATATTTAATATCCTCGTTTTCGGGATAACGAATTCCATCAAATACCGAAATTGGCCACAACCATGAGCTGAACCATGTATCGAGAACATCATCCTCCTGACGTAAATCAGAAAGTTTAAGCGATGCATTTCCTGTCTTCTTTCTCGCTGCCTCTAAGGCCTCCTCAGCAGTTTCAGCAACAACAAATCCGCCTTCGGGTAAATACCACGCAGGAATACGGTGTCCCCACCATAGCTGACGTGATAAACACCAGTCCTTAACATTCTCCATCCAGTGACGGTAGGTGTTAACAAATTTTGGAGGGTATAGCTGAATATCACCATTAACAACAGCATCAAGAGCAGGTTTTGAAAGATCGTGCATCTTTAAAAACCACTGCATCGACAGTTTAGGCTCGATAACGGCATCGGTTCTTTCGGAGTAGCCTACCTTATTTTGATAATCCTCAATCTTTGCAAGGTTTCCGGCGGCTTCTAAATCTTTTACAATAACCTTACGTACCTCGAAGCGATCCTTGCCAATATAAAGCTGAGCGGCATCGCTCATGGTTCCGTTATCGTTGAAAATATCAACGCTCTCGAGGTGATGCTTATCGCCTAAAATATAGTCGTTGATATCGTGAGCCGGCGTAACCTTAAGGGCGCCTGTACCAAACTCCATATCAACGTAATCGTCGAAAATGATAGGAACACTGCGCTTAATTAAAGGAACAATTACTCTTTTTCCTTTAAGATGTGTGTATCGTGGATCGTTGGGGTTAACGCAAACGGCAGTATCACCAAGGATTGTCTCGGGACGAGTGGTAGCAATAGTTACAAAGCCATCTTCGCCTTCGATTTTATACTTTAGATAATATAATTTACTTTGAACCTCGCGATAGATTACCTCTTCATCGCTAACGGCAGTCTTTGCCTGAGGGTCCCAGTTAACCATACGAACGCCTCTGTAGATAAGACCTTTGTTATAAAGATCAACAAAAACTTTAATAACACTAGCCGAAAGGCTTTCGTCCATAGTGAAACTGGTTCGCTCCCAATCGCACGATGCACCTAATTTCTTAAGCTGCTCAAGGATAATTCCACCATGCTTCTCCTTCCACTCCCAAGCGTGTTTTAAAAACTCATCGCGAGTAAGCGTATTTTTATCGATTCCTTCGGCTCTAAGCTTTGCAACAACTTTAGCCTCGGTTGCAATTGATGCGTGATCGGTTCCAGGAACCCAGCAAGCGTTTTTGCCAGTCATCCTAGCCCTGCGGACAAGTACATCCTGAATGGTATTGTTCAACATGTGACCCATATGCAAAACCCCAGTAACGTTTGGTGGGGGAATTACAATACAGTAAGGCTCACGCTCATCGGGTACAGAACGGAAAAATTTTTTCTCCATCCAATACCTATACCACTTATCCTCTACTTCCGAAGGATTGTACTTTGCAGCAATTTCCATAAAATCAACAATAAAGATATTTTAAAATATAGTTGGCAAAAATAAGAAATTAATGCGAATGGAAAGAGGAAGTTAAAAGAAGTTAGAGAAGTTTTGCCGTTATAAGGATTTATGGTTACTTAAACTAGTCCCATTGTAAAATCTACTTTTATCAAAAAAAAACAATAATTTTACTTCACAAAAAAATGTAGATTTGCTAATCTTATTTTGACAAAATGAAAACATCTCTTGCATGGACAATCCTTATAATTGCTGGGTTCTTCGAAACTGGCTGGGCAATTGGCATGAAATACTCCAACGGCTTCACAAAACTTTGGCCTACCGTATTTACTGCTGTTAGCATGATTATTAGCGTTGCAATGCTGGCTTACTCATTAAAAACCCTGCCTGTTGGCTCGGCTTATGCTGTTTGGACAGGGATTGGTGCAGTTGGTACAGTGATACTTGGCATCATTTTACTTAAAGAACCATACGATTTATACCGAATGTTTTTCATCTTTTTAATCATTATTGGAATTGTTGGTTTAAGAGTTTTGAAGTAAAATTGTTTTTGCTTCAATTCAAACGAATTTCTAACTTAGCCATGTTTTTAAATGCCAATTTCGGCATACGATTTGCTTACCATCCGTCGAACTAAAGATTAACAATATGAATAGAATTCTACTCGCTGTTTTAGTAATAGGAATAGCTGTTTTAGGCACATCATGTGCATCGAAAAAATACGCAAAAAAAGGAGCAAAGTATGAAGCAGCCGGAATGTACGAAATGGCGGCTGATATGTATTTGAAATCGTTACAAGCAAATAACGATAATATCGATGCTAGAATTGGCTTGAAAAAGAATGGCCAACGCCTACTCGACCAAAAAGTACTTACTGTTCACAACGCATACGATGCTGGTGATGATAAAAAAACCGTTTACAGCTATCTCGATGCTCAAGGATATAAGGATATGGTGGCCTCGCTAGGAGTTGACCTCACAATGACTGAGCGCACACCAGATCTTTTTAAAGAGGCAAAAGGACGATATGTTGAGAAGATTTATAATGATGCTCAACTCCTTCTCGAAGACGAGAAGTTTAAACAGGCAGAAGAAATTCTTGCTGAGGTTAAACGCCTTGAGCCCAACTATGGCAATACTGACGAGATGATGAAAGTCTCAAAGAGTGAACCTGTTTACAGACAAGGTAAAGAATTCCTTAGCACAGGAATGTACCGTAAATCATACGCTTGCTTCGATAAAATTTTAAAGACACAAGGTAGCTATAAGGACTCAAAAGAACTTCGTGATGAGGCCCTTAACAAAGGAATGGTTACGATTACATTCGGAGCTATTGAGAACAAAACCCGCTTCGAGGATGTAAGTTCAATTGTTGAAAGCAAAGTGAAATCTGCGGTTAACAGCCTTAACAATCCATTTGTAAAAGTAATTGATCAACAAAATACCAACCAGCTAATCCAAGAACAACAACGTGGAATAAACCAAGGTTCCGATATTCAAGTTGGAAAGATATTAGCAGCAAAGGCACTATTTACTGGTTCAATTATGAAATTTGGATTTGATGAAGGTAGGCTAAAAAAACAAGATAAACGGGGCTATCTAAAAGAGGAATACTTTGTAAAAGACCCTGTAACAGGTGAGTCGAAAAAGCAATATAAATATAATAAGGTTACGTATACTGAATA
>JBPXJX010000032.1:0-4675 GCA_051715525.1 Bacteroidales bacterium | reverse complement strand
TGAGCGTGCGTGTAAGGGCGCGTCTAAAACCTGTTAAATGTGTGCCTCCTTCAATGGTGTTGATATTGTTAACGTAAGAGTGAACGTTTTCGGAAAATGAAGTGTTGTACTGCATTGCAACTTCAACAGGAACATCATTCTTTTCGGTAGTGATTGTGATGGTTTTCTCGATCAAACTCTCGCGATTTGCATCAAGGAATTTTACAAATTCCTTTAATCCTTCCTCTGAATGGAAGTCTTCTTTCAAATATTTTTTCTCACCATCTACTTCTTCAACTTCTCGTTTGTCAGTTAATGTAAGGTATACACCTTTGTTGAGGTATGCCAATTCACGTAGGCGAGATGATAGTATTTCGAATTTATACTCGACTGTTTGAGTAAAAATGGTTTCGTCGGGTAGAAAGGTAATGATTGTTCCTGTTTTGTCGGTTTCACCTATTACCTGCACATTGGCAAGTGGTTTACCTTTGCTGAACTCTTGACGATGTATTTTTCCATCGCGATGAATTTCTGCAACTAGTTTTTTCGACAGGGCATTAACGCAGCTTACCCCAACACCATGTAATCCGCCAGATACCTTATAACTATCCTTGTCGAATTTACCTCCTGCGTGAAGTACAGTAAGCACTACTTCAAGTGCTGATTTTTTCTCCTTTTCGTGAAAATCAACTGGAATGCCCCTGCCATCATCAGTAACGCTAACTGATCCATCCTCGTTAATAACTACATCTATTTTGGCACAATAACCTGCCATTGCCTCATCGATTGAGTTATCAACCACCTCGTAAACCAAGTGGTGTAACCCTTTAACACCTGTGTCGCCAATGTACATGGCAGGTCTCATTCGAACAGCTTCTAATCCCTCTAATACCTGAATGCTATCTGCTGAATAATCAGATTTTCCGTTTGTAGCAATAGGCTCTTTTACATTTTCGTCGTTACTCATATTGTCAGTTAACATTATCTTATTCTCAATCGACATCTAAAGCATTAATAATGCTTGGGTAAATCGATAGCAGATTTTATTGATTATCAATTATTTGCTAGGTGGTAAATAAACCCATCAAAAGTAATAAGAATTATTGAATATTTATTACTTTTCTATCACTTTTTTAAAGTTTTAAATAATTGATATACAAATAGATATGATGTGTTTTGTATTTTGCGATAAAATTTTTGTTTAGTACTGACTTACAGCAAGATAATATAGGCATAAGTTATATTCTTCTTAAAAAGCATAGGTTAGTCCTGCTTTTGCATTAAATCTGTACATAGGATACAAATAGTATACATCATATTTTGATGATGCGAGGTTGTTTAATGAAATGAATGCTGATAATCGTTTGTTATAACGGTATTCGATACCAAGATTGATATCCGATATGCCTTTAAGCAATTTAGTTTCATTATTTGAGTCTAAAACATAGCGTTTCCCTGTTGTAAACATATCCAGCGTTACAATGATTTTATCTCTCAAGCTATAACGAAAAGTAGCCATTGCCGTTAAATCAGGTTTGTGCCATGGTTTTGTTAATTCTTTAAGCTTGTATTTATCGTATTGTAAACGTAAAAAAACATTAAACTTGGATGATGGTGCAATGGTTAGTTCACCTAATAATCTTGTACGTTCAACATTATCGCTTACTACAGTAAATCTGTTGAACAATGGGTTGGCTGCCATCAGGTTTGTGTTAACGAAAAAGTACATGCTATCAATAATTGAGTAGTTTGCATAAAGAAGATACGAAACCTTTGTGCTCATATTTCCCTTTATACCTCCAGTAATATTCAATTTATGGCTTGTGTTGTAAATCTTTTTGCCTGGTAAAATCCAAGGGTTTTCTGCCGAAATTTTTGAGTAGGAATTTTCTTCGAGATACCCGTTGATTTCAACGTAAGGGATTAGGTAATGGCTTATAATATCGTATGATAGATGGCCGATAGGGTAAAAAGTTGACTGGTTGCTTGTCGAGTTTGCATCAACTACCAGTTGAACTCCTGCATATGCGCGCCACTGTTTCCCGTATAGGTTTATCCAAGGGGATAGTCTGATTATTGTATTGTTTGCCGAATCGAGTTCTGTACTTTTTAAGTAATGGTGTACCGAAAACTCTCCACCAAATTGTTCTTCATCTATGAACTTATTGATTTTAAGCGATAATTTAAGCAAGGTTTCCTGCATGTTGAAGTTATCGGTTAAATGGTTTATCCCCGTGTTAAAAGTATAATTTAGGTGTGTTGAGTCGGTATGGGTCGAATAGTAGTCTAAATCGGCATGAATTTGATTGTAATGTTGCGATTTAGGTATGGTGTCAGTGTTTAATTCGAGTAATTTTTCGGTATCGTAGCCATAGTATCCAACCTTATTGCGGTTAAATCCTAACGATGCAGAAATAGCCGCTTTGTCAAGTATTTTTTTCCCAAAGATGTTGATATCAGTTTTCCCAAACTCTGCCTTAACCTTGTCGCCGTTATCAAGTTTTGCATTCCCAACCGATGAGTGACTTTGAAACCAACCACCATATGTAAATTCCTTGTCGCGACCATTGTTATAATAAATTTCAAGTAGAGGTGATATTCCGTTTCCAACACCAAATTTAAGGTAGGTGTTATATAAGTCGCTTAGCGGCTCCATTAGCATTTTTGCTGATGAAATAGGCGTAACCGAGTAATTAACAGCAAAGGGACGTTGGATAAGGTTGTAGCTCAGGGTTGGAATTTGCTTTAAGGTATCGTTTATTTTTGGTAAAAGGTTAATTTTAAAAGCATCGGAGATTGACGGTTCGTAGGGACGAACAACTTGCACCTCTTTATTCAACTTGTCATCTTGTCCAAATGTATTTGAACATACCAGTAGAACTGTTAGGGCTGTAAATATTGCTGTAAATAGATATTTCATTTTTATTGTATTCATCACGGTTACTACTAGAAGGTTGTAATGTGTTGTGATTTTTTCTTAATTTTTATTGTGTCTTGAACTTCGGTTGGTTGCTTACTCTTCTCAACTTTAACAATAGTATTCAGCCTTTCTGTTGCAAGGTCGATTATACCATCGTTTGGAACCGAGTATCCATCCATTACGCTTTGGAGGGTTGCTTTTGCCTGAAAAAGGTCACTTTTCTTTGTGTAGATATCAGAAAGAAGAATAAAACTCTTTGCCAACCAGTAGCTGTGTGGCGTATTTTTTTCGGAGAAAGAGAATACTTCGCTTTCGGCTTTATCAAAGTTTCCAAGGTTGTATTGGATTTCAGCCATTCGGTATTTTGCTTCAGCTCCCTCTTTGGTTTTAACATCGCTGGCAACTTTTGCAAACTCATCGAATGCCTCGCTTGGCTTACTCGTTTGCATTAGTGCAATGGCAAGTTTAAAGCGGGTTTCACGCTCAATCTCAAGTGGGAGTTTTTCAGTTAAAAGGACCTTGTTTGAGGCTGCAATAACATCCTCGTTTTTACTTAAACCTGAAGCTGAACGAAGTTTGCCCAGGCGAGCGGTAAGTAGATTATTTTTTAACTCAGCCTGATTTTCCAGTTTATCGTAGGTTTCATAAGCTTTTGCAAAATCAGATTTATCGAAGTAGATTTGAGCTGCCATGAGCAATGCTTGCTCAGTAAAATCGTTTTTCTGGCGCTGAATAACTTGGCTTAATGCTTCAATGGCTTTCTCTTTTTCGCCAGTTCGATAGTAGCAATCGCCAATATAGAAGTTGGCATTAAGGATAAAGTTGCCCTTCGTATAGTCATCAATATACTTTTTAAGAACAGGGATTGACTTGTCGCATTCCCCTGTCATATATAACTTTTCTGCTGCGATGTATGAAAGAGAATCCTTTTCTGCTAAGCTCATGTTCGCCATACTACCTAATTGTCCAGCATAGGCAAAATAAGCATCAACATCTCCTTTATCAACATAAATATTTTTGATACCAACTAAAGCATTTTTTGCTTCGGATGAGCCAGGGTACTCTTCAACAACACGTTTGTAGTAAACCGTTGAGCTATCGGGTTTGTCTTGATTAAAGTATATTAAACCTAACTGAACTAATGCTTTAACGTGGTAACTACTACCTGCATAATCATTTTCGATTTTTTTGTAGTACTTTATTGCTTCGTCGAACTGTTTTAGGTTCTGATTGCTTTCAGCAATTTCGTATATAGCATCGTCGATATAGCTCGATTGAGGGTAATTCTTAATAAGTTTCTGAAGTGTTTCTAGTTCTTTTTGAGGTCTATCAACTAAACCTAATGAGAATCCGCGTTGAAACATTGCGTAATCAACATCAATGGAGTTTGTTGCAATGGATTTGTCATAGTAATCAATTGCTGTCCAATATTTTCTTTGGATGAAATATGAATCTCCTATTCGGTTGAAAGCATCGCCAACGAATTGATTTTTCTCTTCTTTGCTTATGTCGGTATACTTTCTAAACCAAACCACTGCATCATCATATTTTTTTTGTTTAAAACAGGTATAGCCTTGGTTATAGTGGGCTAATTTATATTCCGGAATACTAAATGATCCAGGGGATACCAAGAATTGGTTATATGTGTCGAAGGCTTTTTGGTAATCCTCAATTCTGTAGTACGATTCAGCTTGCCAGTAGTAGGTTTGAGCAAGAATAGTTCTATTAAAATCGGGATATTTTAATGATAGATCGAACTTTTTAATGGCTTCGCCA
>JBPXJX010000031.1:0-3704 GCA_051715525.1 Bacteroidales bacterium | reverse complement strand
ATGTTGTATCTAAATAGCTACGCAACTTACCCTCTAAACTATTTATCTCATCCGAACTAAGAAATCCAGCCAAATCGTTAACCATCCGAGGAGGATTAATAGGCTCAGGTAACTCTTGCGCAACGATAATCGATGTTACTAGCAAAAATGCTGAAAGTAAAAAATATTTTAATGTTTTCATCGTTTAGGAGTTTTATTTGCCGAATGAAATTTCGTCGGATAGTTCGTTTACATCATTGTTTTGGTATGGGAAATGTATTTTTAACTTTTCACCAGACATTAATATCCCTTTTACAAGCCCTTCGGTTTGATTACCAACCTTAAATTGCTCAAGAACTGCTTCTTTCACCGACTCCCAAAAATCATTTGGCACTTTTGCATTAATCCCAGCATCTCCAAGAATAGCAAATTTTCTATCGTCTATTGAAAGATAAAAAAGCACTCCATTTCTTAACTCCGTTTTATGCATTTTTAGCATTGCAAAAATATCGGTAGCTCTATCAAGCACATCAATTTTACATTCCTTTTCGATATGAACACGAACCTCTCCTGAGGTATTATGCTCAGCTTGTTTTATAGCATCAACAATCTGCTTTTGCTGCTCTTTGGTAAAATGATCAACTGGTTGCATTTTTTTATAGTATTGATTTATATATCAGTCTAAAAGAACAAATAGCAAGCAATAAATCTATGTTTACTGCCTGCCATTTGTTTATGCTTAAATGCTATTAGTTCTTAAAACTAACTTTTGGCGCTTTCTCTGCTCCTTCTTCAGCTTCGAAGTAATCTTTCTTCTCGAATCCGAATAGGTTTGCCCAAATATTTTTTGGGAATGAGCGAATAAAGGTATTGTAATCTTGAGCCATCTCATTAAACTTACGACGCTCAACAGCAATGCGATTTTCAGTACCTTCAAGCTGTGCTTGTAAGTTTAAGAAATTTTCGTTTGCCTTCAAATTAGGATATTGCTCAACTGTAACAAGAAGTCGTGAGAGCGCTCCACTAAGTTCTCCTTGAGCAGCCTGAAATTGTTTCATGCTTGCCGCATTAAGGTTCTCAGGCTTAATCGAAACCTGAGTTGCTTTTGCTCTTGCTTCAATAACTTGAGTTAAAGTTGTTTTTTCGAAATCAGCATATCCTTTAACAGTTTCAACTAAGTTTGGAATAAGGTCGGTTCTGCGTTGATATGCACTCTCTACGGTTCCCCATTGCGATTTTACGGCTTCATCTTTCTGAACCATTTTATTGTATGAGCCACTAATTGACGAATAAATAAGAATCACCACAAGGATGATGGCTCCAATAATAATCCACTTTTTCATAGTATATTTTGTTTAGTTTTCAAATATACGTCTATTTCTCAAATAGCATGCAAAAATCATTTTTACCATAATTGAGACATCGCGTCATCAATTTTAAGATGAAATAGTATACTTTTGTGCTGAAAAACCACACTATAAAATATTTTTCATCTATGAATAACCTAGAGTTTAAAGAACTAATTCTTCAGGGAATACCTGATGAGATACCCGCAGCAAAACCATGGGAACCAAGTATTAATCATGCACCAAAGCGTAAAGAAATATTAACCCTTGAGGAAAAAAAACTTGCAATCAAAAATGCTTTAAGGTATTTTCCTCAAAAACATCATGCCGTTTTGGCAGAGGACTTTACACATGAGCTTAAGGAATTCGGAAGAGTTTACATGTATCGTTACCGACCCGATTACAAAATTTATGCAAGAAGCATTAACGATTTCCCACATAAATCGGTACAAGCAGCATCAATTATGCTGATGCTTAGCAATAATTTAGATTATGCCGTTGCTCAACACCCTCACGAGCTGATTACCTATGGTGGAAATGGTGCAGTATTTCAGAACTGGGCACAGTACCTGCTTAGCATGAAATATCTTGCTGAAATGACAGATGAACAAACACTTGTGCTTTATTCGGGTCACCCAATGGGCTTATTCCCATCACACAAGGATGCTCCAAGAGTAATTGTTACAAATGGTATGATGATTCCAAACTACTCAAGCAAGGATGACTGGGAGAAATTCAACGCTTTAGGCGTTACACAATATGGACAGATGACTGCTGGTTCGTTTATGTATATTGGCCCACAGGGTATTGTTCATGGAACAACCATAACCGTGATGAATGCTGGTAGAATGAGGATGAAAGCTGGTGAGACCGACCTTCGAGGCAAGATATTCCTATCCTCTGGCTTAGGTGGAATGTCTGGAGCTCAGCCAAAGGCAGCAATTATTGCAGGAATGATTGGAATAATTGCCGAGGTTAATCCAAAAGTTGTTCACACTCGTCATAGCCAAGGTTGGGTAAATGAAGTATTCGAGGACCTAGACGATATGATGCCTCGTATTCGTAAGGCCGTTGAAAATAAAGAGGCCGTTTCGTTAGCATATCAGGGTAATGTTATTGATTTGTGGGAGCGATTGGTAGTTGAAAAAATTCATATTGATTTGGGAAGTGACCAAACCTCATTGCATAACCCTTTTGCTGGCGGATACTACCCTGCAGGCCTAACCTTTGAGGAGTCGAATAGGATGATGGCTGAAAACCCATCCCATTTCAAAGAAAAAGTTTACGAAAGCCTTCGTCGCCATGTTAAGGCTGTTAATGCAATGGTTGAACAGGGAATGTACTTTTTCGATTATGGGAATGCATTTCTACTTGAAAGCAGCCGTGCTGGTGCAGATATCCTTAAACCAAATGGTGATTTCAAATATCCATCATATGTTCAAGACATCATGGGGCCACTATTTTTCGACTATGGTTTTGGCCCATTCCGTTGGGTTTGCACTTCTTCTGACCCTAAAGATCTAGAAATAACTGACAAGATTGCTGCCGATGTACTCGATGAAATTGCTAAAACAGCACCAAGCGATATCATCAACCAGCTAAACGACAATATTCATTGGATTAAAGAGGCTCAAAAGAACAAACTTGTGGTTGGTTCGCAAGCACGTATTCTTTACGCCGACTCAGAGGGTCGGATAAAGATTGCTGAAGCATTCAACAATGCAATTAAGGAGGGAAAAGTATCCGCTCCAATCGTGCTAGGTCGAGATCATCACGATGTTTCAGGAACCGATTCGCCATACCGCGAAACTTCTAATATTTATGATGGATCTCGCTTTACAGCCGATATGGCAATTCATAATGTTATTGGCGACTCGTTCCGTGGTGCAACCTGGGTATCAATCCATAATGGTGGAGGTGTTGGATGGGGCGAAGTAATCAACGGTGGTTTTGGCATGACCTTAGATGGTTCAGCCGATGCAGATAGAAGACTAAAAAATATGCTTCTTTGGGATGTTAATAATGGAATTGCACGTAGGAGTTGGGCTCGTAATAAGGGAGCAATGACTGCAATACAGCGCGAGATGGAGCGAACACCCCTACTAAAGGTGACAATACCAAATATTGCAGATGATAGCATTATTAATAAGTTCGTAAAGGAATAAAATAAACCCCATGAAACGCTTTTAAAAAAGCGTTTCATGGGTAAATACTAAACACTATGAAAACAAAGGCAATTTTTGTTTTATTTTTTTTGGTATCCATTTCAATTATTTTCTCTTCGTGCGAAAAATTTTCGGGCGATACTGATTCAATTTCAGGTGCTTGGAAATGCTATGAGGATTCAGAATATGGGTTTAAAAACTATTCAGTATCTAT
>JBPXJX010000030.1:0-9949 GCA_051715525.1 Bacteroidales bacterium | reverse complement strand
TGGGATATCGAGAGTAGAAGGATAGGATGCTCAACGCCAAATGTACCAGGATGAGTTGTTTTAAAACTTTCTAAGAATGAACCACCGAAAGCGTTGGTTATTTGTAATGCGGCACCTAAGAACATTGCAAAGATGAAGAACACTAACATCTTCCTTTGTTTGAACAAAACAAATGCATCAAGTCCAAGAGTGGTTAGGAGCGATTTCGTTTTTTCAGACTTAACGGGAGGACAAGCGGGCATTGTAAGGGCATAAATACCCAAACACAATGCCGATACAGAACTAAATATTAATTGTAGATTACTAGATTTCCATCCAAAGATGTCAACAATCCACATGGCCGCGATAAAGCCGATTGTACCCCATACCCTAATGGGAGGAAAATCTTTAACAATGTTAAACCCTTTGTTTTCTAAAATTATGTATGAAACGGTATTGTTTAATGCAATGGTCGGCATATAAAACATCGAGTTGAGCAACATTACCCAAAAGAAAATGTTTGGATCTTTAACCGTTGATGCCCAAAACAATAGTAGTGCTCCTACGATATGAGAAAGACCTAATACTTTCTCAGCATTCAGCCATTTATCAGCTACAATACCCATTAAAGCAGGCATAAATAAGGATGCAATACCCAAAGTTGAGAAGACTGCGCCTATTTGTGCACCAGTAAAATGTAATGTGCCACCTAAATAGCCACCAATTGAAATCAACCACGAACCCCAAGCAAAGAATTGTAGGAAGTTCATTACTGTTAATCGTAACTTAATATTCATAATGCTTTGATGTTTGTTATATGGTAAATAAACAAGTTTTCTAAGGGGTTTAAATGTAGTAAGAAAAATACATTTTTTGAGATTTAGGCGATTTTTTCAAAGTAAAAAGTGAATTCATATTTTATTTCTTGATTTATGGAAAAAGGAAAGGCTTTTTTTATGCTTTTTAGTTTCTTTTTATGATATGTATGATTTCAGGCGCAAGGCATCAGGTATTAGATTTTAAAACACAAAACTACCCTTTAACATTCGAATAGATATGGTTTAGCATTCGCATCAGCTCTTTTACTTCAATGGGACTTAGCCCGCGCAGCTCGTTTTGGGTAAACTCAATGGCGGTTTGCGTTGCTTTACCTTTTAACTCTATTGATAGTTTTGTGAGAACAATTCTTGAACCCCTTTTATCATCGGTAACCGAGATTCTTTTTATCAACCCTTTTTCATGCATCAAATCGAGAGTGCGCGAAAGCGAAGCTTTATCTCTACTCACCTTTTCAGCAAGCATTGACTGCGAAATATTATCCTCTTTCCAAAGAATTGAAAGGATAAACCAGAAATCGGCATTTATCTCATCGTTGAAGGTGCTAGCCAACTCACGATTTAGCTCATTCCTAAAGGCAATTGCGCACCGATATAGGATAAATGCAAAGGATGCGGTATCTTTTTCGGGCTCAAACATAATCTGATTGATTAATTGATATCAACAAAAATAAATAAAAAGAATTTCGAATAGGGGTTATCGATTAGTTAATTGTCTTTTTGTAAAGAGTAAACGAATCTTGTAGAAATAACCACTTTTAGTACCTTTGGGTTCAAAATTTTTAAAGTGCTATCTGACGAGGAATTAATACAAGGTTTGCAAAACGGAAGCGAGGCGGCATTTGAATCCATATTCAAGGGTTACTATGCAATGCTCTGCAATTTTGCATACTCGTTCCTAGATGATAAAGATGAAGCGGAGGAGGTTGTGCAAAGCACTTTTTTATCAATATGGGAGAAGCATGATAGCATAGATATTAAGGTATCGCTGAAATCCTATTTGTATAGGGCGGTGCACAATAGCTGTTTGAATAAGATTAAACACTCCAAGGTTAAGAAAGCGCATAGCGATTATAAAATGAGTAGCAACAACGTTTTCGACAATGATGCCTCTGAAAATCTTATTAGCAAGGAGCTTGAGCATCAAATTGAGGTTGCAATCAATGCTTTACCACCAAAGTGTGCTATGGTTTTTAAACTAAGTCGTTTCGAAAACTTAAGCTATGCTGAAATAGCTGAGCAGATGGATATTTCGGTTAAAACAGTTGAAAACCAGATGATAAAAGCATTGAGGGTACTGAGGGTTGAGCTAAAAGATTATCTACCCGCTTTGATTTGGTTACTTTTTTTAAGAAAATAGTTTGGAAAAAGTAGATAAACATATCGACCTACTGATTACCCGATACCTTTCGGGTGAGGCCTCGGAAATAGAAAAACTGAGCCTTCAGGGGTGGCTTTCCCAATCCGAAGCCAATAAAAAGTACTTCGATGGTATCAAGTTTATCTACGATAAAGCATCGGTAATTCATCATAACGTTGACTTTAATGTGGATAAAGCATGGAGCAACGTTAAGGGTCAAATGAAATTTACCCCTAAAGTTGAGCTTAAAGCTCAAAAAGTGCAATTGGGATGGGTGAGAATAGCCGCTTCTATTTTAGCCATTATCAGCGTTTCAACTATTGTCTACTTTACACTTCGTGAAGAAACAACCCAAACTATAGCCAATGTGGTTGCAATTGCATCAAAGGATACGATAATCTCTCAGAAGTTGCCCGATAGTACACATATATTCTTAAATAAAAGAACTAAGCTAAGTTACAATCCCGATTATGGGAAGAAAAACCGAGAGGTTGTTTTAGAAGGTGAGGCTTACTTTAATGCCACTCATTCGGACGATAAGCCGCTTACTGTAAAGGCAGATAGTACATTTATTAAGGATATTGGAACAGCATTCAACATTAAAGCATATCCCGAGGAAGATATTATTGAGGTTTATGTCGAAACAGGTAAGGTGATCTTTTATACCACTGCAGATTCAGGTTTAACGCTTGTTAAGGGTGATGTTGGCGTCTATTCAAAGAAAACAAGAGCATTTAGCCGCAAGCAGGTGTTGAATACCAATATTTTATCGTACAAGACAAAATCCTTTACTTTTATAAATGCTCGTTTACAGGATGTAATTCGTCAACTAAATGCGGTTTACAGCACAAAACTTTCTCTTAAGAGAAACGATTTGGCTAATTGCGCTATCACAGTATCGTTTGAGGATGAGCCGATAGAAACCATTGTTGATATCATTTGTGAAACATTGAGCTTAAAGTCAGCTAAAATGGCCGAGGGTTATGAACTCGATGGCGAACCATGCAATAACCCTTAATCAAACCGTGATGTATAAGAAATTTATCCTCATATACTTATTTTTGGTTCCATCGCTTGTTTTCTCGCAAAAGCAGGATATACCTTTTCTTGAGCGTAATATCTCGATTTGTGCTAATGGCATTACACCTCAATCAGCTCTTTCGGCCATTTCGCAGCAGGGTGGGTTTGTGTTTTCCTATAGTCCATCGTTGTTACCCGAAGGGAATGTAACAATATGTATCGAAAATCAGCCTGTTCGTTTGGTGCTTAATACTCTATTTAGCGATGCGATTGATTACTCAATCCGTGGGAAGTATGTAATTCTAAAGAAAAGTTTGCTAAGTAAGGGAGACGAAAAAAGCATTATTGAGGGATATCTTATCGACTCAATAACTGGCGAACGTATTGCTAACGCTAGTATCTACGACAAAACTCAAATGCTATCGGCAATTACAAATAAGTATGGTTATTTTCAGATTGAGGTTCCTAAAAATACCGAAGTACCTAAACTTTATCTAAGTAAACAGGGCTATACCGATACTACTCTATTAACATCAAAGAAAAGAAACAACTTCTTTAATATTAAGCTGATATCGAAAAAGATATTTGATGCTTCAGCTATAACCATTGGCGACATAATAAAATCGCCCCTAACCGATAGTCTTAAAAGAAAGGCTTGGATACCTAACTGGTTGCTTACTCAACCAATAAAAGCTCACGTTCGAAACGTTTCTGATACGCTGTTTAAGAGGGCTCAGATTTCGTTTCTACCATTTATTGGTACGAATAAATTGCTAACAGCAAATACAGCCAACGATTACTCATTTAATATTTTAGCTGGTTATACCCAGGAGGTTCGCAAATTCGAAGTTGGTGGCATTCTTAATATTGTTAGAAAGGATGTTAAATCGGTTCATCTTTCTGGCGTTGGAAACATCGTTGGTGGTTCGGTGCATGGTTTTCAGGCTGCAGGAACTTTTAATATTGTTAGAGGTAATGTAGGCAAAGTTCAACTTGGTGGAGTCTTCAATATAGTAGGCGGTTCAGTAAATGGATTGCAGATGGGAGGGAATTTCAATGTTTGTAATACTTTTGAGGGTGCTCAGATTGCAGGAATTTTCAATTATGCTTCGAAGTTTGATGGTGCTCAAATTGGCGGGATTTGGAGCGAGGCTAGAGTAGCTGATGGGTTACAACTTTCGGGTATATTAAATACCTCAAAGGATTTTACAGGATTTCAAGTTGCTGGTATAGCTAACTTCTCTTCAACTGTTGATGGAACTCAGATTGCAGGTATTGTAAACGTTGCAAAGACTGTTGATGGCAATCAGGTTGCAGGTATTTTAAACGTTACAAAAAAACTTGATGGTTATCAAGTTGGATTTTTAAATATTGCTGATTCTGCCAAAGGAGTTCCTTTCGGGTTTATTAGTATTGTTAAGAAGGGATACCATAAACTCGAATTCGCTTTTGACGAATTGCGCATGGCTAGCATGGCTTATAGAACTGGTGTACCTCTTTTCCATAATAACTTTACAGTTGGTTCGGCAGTTTCATTTAGCGGTAACCCACTGTGGACCTATGGTTATGGACTTGGAACTAGTATAGGTTTTAAGTCAAAGTACTTTTGGGATATTGATATCTCGGCCAATAGGTTAATTAAAGATGGAAATTGGTCGTCTGAAAATGGGTTGTACAAGCTTTATACTGGCTTAGATTGGAAGATTGCCGGAAAGACATCAATTGCAGTGGGCATATCGTATAATTTATTGCATACAAGTACTAGCGAAACTGAGTTCAATAGCTCATTGTATGAGTTAATTCCATTTACTTTATCTAACTCTACATCAGGTAATAGTAATCTAAAGTCGTGGGTTGGAGTTAGAGTTGCTTTCAGATTCTTTTAAAATTATCAAAATAGAATAGGGGTACTTTTTAATAGTGTTGTCATAGGGTTATAAACTAAAAATTATTAACCCATATGAAATCAACAATCAAAATTATTATTCGATTAGCAATTTATCTAATAATCTATGCATTCCTCTTGCTTTCAATAAATTGTGTTCGCGCCCAAGGCTTAACCCAAATTGTAAAAGGAAAGGTATACGATAAAGAATCAGAAACTCCCCTTGAGTTTGCCAATGTTGTTATTCTTGGAACTATTCCCCAGCTTGGTGTTAACACCGATATTCAGGGGAACTTTAAAATTCTGGGCGTTCCTATTGGTAGGTATAACATTCAAGTAAGTTTTATTGGTTATGAACCATTAGTAATTCCCGAAGTTCTTATTACATCGGGCAAAGAGGTAGTTCTAAACATGGCACTTAAGCAAGCGCAAAATCAGATTGAAGAGCTTAAGGTAAGCGCATACTCTCGTAAAGATAAACCAGTAAACTCAATGGCAAGCATTAGCGCCCGCTCATTTACAGTTGAGGAGACTCGACGTTATGCTGGCGGATTGGACGATCCTGCTCGAATGGTTTCAGCATTTGCTGGGGTTACCGTTGGAAATTTGCAGGACAATGCTATTATCATCCGTGGTAACTCACCCAAAGGGGTATCTTGGCGATTAGAGGGAGTTGAAATTCCTAACCCAAACCACTTCCCTGGGGGAAATGTTGCTGGAGGTGGTGTTGTTACTGTTTTTAGCAGTCAACTGCTATCCAATTCGGATTTTTACACTGGTGCTTTCCCTGCTGAGTATGGAAACGCACTTGCAGGTGTGTTTGATATGAAGTTAAGAATAGGAAATAATGAGAAGCGCGAAAGTACATTTCAACTAGGTTTAATGGGTATCGATTTTGCATCCGAAGGGCCATTTAAAATGGGAGGGAAATCGAGTTATCTTTTTAACTATCGCTACTCAACCCTAAGCTTAATCAGTAGCATGGGGCTAATTCCATCAACACAAATTCCTAAATACCAAGATTTATCGTTCAAACTAAATTTCCCTACCAAAAGGGCAGGCGTTTTCTCAGTCTGGGGTATTGGTGCCATCGATTTCAACAGGCAACCCGAGGTGAAAGATTCTGTCGATTGGAAAACGAGTTGGGATAGGATTACTTACGATTGGGGATTAAGCATGGGCGCAGCGGGTGTATCGCATAAATTATTGGTTGGCAGCAATTCATACATTAACACTACCGTTGTTGCTTCGGGTACAACAAATAATATGGATGCTTTGCGATACGACAATACCATGATGCTTCGTCCTAATTGGTATTTTGTTGATAAATCGGCAAAATTATCGCTAAACACATTTTACAATCATAAATTTAGCCCAAGGCATACGCTTAAGGTGGGTGCTAATTTGAGCAAACTATTTTATAATCTCAATTTAAATTCTACCATTAACGATATTCCCGAAACTTATCAGAACTATGTAAGGGAGAAGGGAAATGGCGATTTAGTTGAGTTTTATGCCCAATCCAAGTTTAGCATTACGCAGAGCCTAACAATTAATAGCGGTGTGAATTTCAGCTATTTTAATTTGAATAATGATTATTCAATCGATCCTCGGGTTAGCTTAAAATGGGATTTTACCTCGAATCAATCGTTAAGTTTTGGCTATGGCAAGCATACACAAATAGAAGAGTTGAAAATCTATTTAGTGAAGCATATTGTTTCAGGAAAAACAACCTATCCAAATAAAGATTTAAACTTCTCGCATGCACAGCACTTTGTGCTTGGTTACGACTGGCTAATAAATAAAAATTTGCGTTTTAAAGTGGAGCCATATTTCCAACAACTATATGATATACCAGGAATACCCGACAGCTCCTATTCTATGATTAACTTTAAGCAGGATTGGACTTTTAGAGATTCTTTAGCGAATAATAGCGTTGGACGAAACTATGGTGTTGACCTAACAATCGAAAGGTTTTTGAATAATAACTACTACTACCTATTTACTACATCTATTTTTAGCTCAAAGTATAAAGCTGATGATGGTATTTGGCGAAATACCAGATACAATAAAGGTTATGCCATTAACCTTCTTGTTGGGAAAGAGTATTTTATGCGGAAAAATAGAATTTTAGGAGTTAATGCTCGACTAAGCTATATGGGTGGTGAGAGGATTAGTCCTGTGGATTATGTTCAGTCGTTGTTACGAAAAGATGTTGTTTATGACGAATCAAAGGCATTTGAGAATAGAAGCTCAGCTTCTTATAACTTAGATATTACAATTACCTATAGAACAAATAAAAAACGATACTCTGGTGTGTGGGCTTTACAGGTCAAAAACGCACTTGGTTCGCCAATGGATGATGGGTATTCGTACAATTACAAAACGAATAGGATTGAATCATCGAAATCGGTTATTGTTTTACCTGTGTTGAGCTATAAGGTTGAGTTTTAATTAATTATTTAACCACAAAGAGTACAAAGGTTTTCACTAAGTTTCGATAAACTAATAAATGAGAAACTTTGTGTTCCTTTGTGTAGCCTTTGAGTACCTTTGTGGTTAAATTCAACCTTAATTTATGAAAACAATCCTCAAATATTCACTACTATTTTTTGCGGTATTAACTTTTGTTGGTTGCAAAAAAACAGTCGAAAAAGGTGTATCAATACAATTGGCAAAGGATCGCAAAGAGCATATCTCAAGCATACATTACAACCTAGATTTCTCGATACCAAAAAGCAAAGCCCATAAGATTTTAGGAAAAATTGATATCAATTTCAGTATTGATAAGAGTGAAGATGTAGTTTTAGATTTTAGAGAGGATAGCTTAAAGGTTATGTCGATAAAGGTTGATGGCAATCTAGTAGAATGTTTAGTAGAAAATGGGCACATTGTAATTCCATCAAAATACATTAAAACAGGTAAGAATTCAGTATTCATTGATTTTATTGCAGGCGAAAGTTCTTTAAACCGAAAAGAAGAATTCCTATACACCCTTTTAGTCCCCGATAGGGCTTCAACTTTATTCCCATGTTTCGATCAACCCGATTTAAAAGCAATTTATAACCTAATACTCAACGTTCCGGGGGAGTGGAAAGCAGTAACAAATGGTAAGCTGAAAGAGGAGCTAGTTAACGACTCTACCAAAACCTTATCGTTTGGTGCAACAGATCCTCTAAGCACTTATCTTTTTGCTTTTGTGGTTGGCAAATTCGACACAATCAGCAGAGCTGAAGGTGGAAGAAAAATAGTTTTATACCATCGCGAGAACGATAGCATAAAGGTAAAGCGTAATCTCGATGCTATTTTTACATCTCACTTTCATTCTCTTGCATGGTTAAAGGAGTATACGGGAATAGCATACCCATTCGGAAAGCTTGATATTATTCTTATTCCCGATTTTCAGTATAGCGGAATGGAGCACCCTGGTGCTATCTACTATCGCGATTCGCAGCTTTTCCTAGACGAAAAACCCTCTGTAAATCAAAAATTGCGTGCAGCAAATCTAATTGCCCATGAAGTGTCGCATCAGTGGTTTGGCGATTTGGTTACCATGCGCTGGTTTAACGATGTATGGCTCAAAGAGGTGTTTGCAGGCTTTATGGCCGATAAGATTGTTAATCCTCAGTTCCCAGAAGTTAACCATAATCTTCGTTTTTTGCTATCGCACTACCCGAGGGCCTATTCAGTCGATAGGACCGATGGGGCTAACCCAATACGACAGAATCTCGAAAATCTCCTATTTGCAGGCACTATGTATGGCGATATTATCTACCATAAAGCTCCAATTATGATGATGCAACTTGAGATGCTAATGGGTGAAGAACCATTCCAAAAAGGAGTCAGAAAGTATCTCGAAACTTATAGCATGGGCAATGCCGATTGGGAAGAGCTTATTGAAATCCTCGACCCGTTAACCCCCGAAAACCTTACCTCATGGAGCAACGCTTGGGTAAATTTAGCCGGAATGCCAAGTATCCAGGTAAATGTTAAGCAAATAGATGAAATGAATAGCGAAGTTCAACTAGTTCAATCAAAAAATATTGCATCACCCACAATGGGAATGAGTTTTAGCTTAAAGTCTATTGGTGATAAGGTTGATACGAGTTATAATTGTTTGATGATAAAGGATACGCTAGTTGTTAAAAGTAAGGTAGTTAATGGCATAAATCTTCCAAATTCAGATGGTCGGGGTTATGGAGCCTTCTATCTTGACTCAATTTCGCTTCGTAAACTTTTAGCTAGTACAACTATTATAAAAGATGATGTTGCACGTGCATCGTGGATTGTAATGCTAAACGAGCTATTTCTTAATGGCAAAGTCGATTCAAAAAAATACTTTACCCTACTCGTTGAGTATTTGCAAAATGAGACAGAACCTCAGGTTAGGCAATATATTCTGAATGGAATTGAATTGGTTTGGTGGAACTTCTTTAGTAATGAGCAACGTTTAGTCGAAGCCCAAAATCTCGAAAACGTATTAACCCAATTGTTCAATTCATCAAGCGTTAAGGATGATGAGCGAAAACCTCTTTTCCAAACTTTTACTAGAATTTCAACAACAGCGAATGCTCAGCAATATCTTTTTAGAATTTGGAAAGATGAATTGAAAATTAAAGGTTTAAAAGTTGATGAACCAGATTACATGACACTTGCCTATGAGCTGGCTGTAAGAGGTTTCGGAAGTACCGATAGTATACTTACAGCACAAGAGCAAAAAATTAAAAATAAAGATCGAAAGGCTAAGTTCATGTTTATCAGAAGAGCCGTTTCCAGCGATTTGAGCGTTCGCGATACTTTTTTTGCAAGCTTATCGGATGTTGCTAATCGTAGACCCGAAGCTTGGGTTACAGAGGCATTACGATACTT
>JBPXJX010000029.1:0-1416 GCA_051715525.1 Bacteroidales bacterium | reverse complement strand
TAATTACCATTAAAATCTATTTTTTTCTATTGGCACATGTATTGATAAAAACATAAAAACTAAAATAGAACAAACAAAAAAACTCAATAGAAATGGGCAAAATAATTGGAATCGATTTAGGAACAACCAATTCATGTGTTTCTGTAATGGAGGGTAACGAGCCTGTAGTAATTGCTAACAGTGAAGGTAAACGTACTACTCCATCAATTGTAGCATTTGTTGAAAACGGTGAGCGTAAAGTGGGCGACCCTGCGAAACGTCAAGCCATAACAAATCCTAAAAAAACTGTTTTCTCGATTAAGCGTTTCATGGGCGAAACCTTTGATAAGGTTACCATGGAAATTAAGCGAGTATCTTATGAAGTAGTAAAAGGTGAGAACAATACACCTCGAGTTGTAATTGATGATCGTAAATATTCGCCACAAGAAATTTCTGCAATGGTTCTTCAAAAAATGAAGAAAACTGCAGAAGATTACCTTGGACAAGAGGTTACCGAGGCAGTTATAACTGTTCCTGCTTACTTTAGCGACTCTCAACGTCAAGCCACAAAAGAGGCCGGTGAAATTGCAGGATTAAATGTACGTCGTATTATCAACGAGCCTACAGCTGCGGCTTTGGCTTATGGATTAGACAAAACTGCTTCAGATCATAAGATTGCAGTATTCGACCTTGGTGGTGGTACTTTCGATATTTCAATCCTTGAACTTGGCGATGGCGTTTTTGAAGTAAAATCAACAAATGGCGATACACACCTTGGTGGTGATGACTTTGACCATGTTTTGGTTGACTGGTTAGCTGAAGAATTCAAGAAAGATGAAGGTCTTGATTTAAGGCTAGATCCAATGGCACTTCAACGCTTAAAAGAAGCAGCTGAAAAGGCTAAGATTGAACTATCAAGCACAACTTCAACAGAGATAAATCTTCCATACATCATGCCAGTAAATGGCATCCCAAAACACTTGGTTAGAACCTTAACACGCGCTCAATTTGAAAAACTTTGCGACCCATTGATTCAACGTTGCGTTGAGCCATGCCGCAAAGCGCTTAGCGATGCAGGATTACAAACATCTGATATTCACGAAGTAATATTAGTTGGCGGTTCGACTCGTATACCTGCTATTCAGGCACTAGTTGAAAAATTCTTCGGCAAAGCACCGAACAAGAGTGTTAACCCTGATGAGGTTGTAGCTGTAGGTGCTGCAATTCAAGGTGGCGTGTTAACTGGTGAGGTTAAAGATGTACTCCTTCTTGATGTTACCCCTCTTTCGCTAGGTATTGAGACAATGGGTGGAGTATTCACAAGGTTAATTGAATCGAACACTACCATCCCAACACGTAAATCGGAAACATTTACAACTGCATCGGACAATCAACCATCGGTAGAAATTCATATTCTACAAGGAAATCGGAAGAGCG
>JBPXJX010000028.1:0-1591 GCA_051715525.1 Bacteroidales bacterium | reverse complement strand
TGGTCGTGTTCATCCACAAAAGGTTATCACCAATGCTGGACTTCGAGTTGGAGATAAACTTATTTTAACAAAACCGCTTGGTACAGGCGTTATCGTTGCTGGGCAGAAATTGGGTATAGTCAATCCTCAAACCTATAAAGAGGCCTTAAACTATATGAAAATGCTCAATAAAGATGGAGCAATCATCATGCAGCAAAACAATGTCAAAGGAGCAACCGATATTACTGGTTTTGGACTACTTGGGCATGCTTTAAAAATGGCTAGGGCAAGCAAGGTTGGTATTCAGATCGATTCAAAGACTGTGCCTGTTATCCCCGAAGCGTATAGCCTTGTTGATAATGGTTGCATACCCTGTGCTGCATTTAAAAACCTCGAATACATTCAACTATCTGTTGATTTTGGCCAATGCGATTACAATCTTAAAATGATATTCTCTGATGCTCAAACATCAGGAGGTCTTCTAATGGGTGTTCAACCCGATAGGGTTGATAATGTATTAAATTCGCTTAAAAATAGCGGTTATATTCATTCCGTGGTTATTGGTGAGGTAATAGAAGGAGATGGTCGAATAGAGGTAAAATAAACCCTTTTTTAATGAAATTTGAACAGGGCATATTTTATACGTTTAAGATTTTAGGAATTATTAATGTCCCTGAGAGAGGAGACCATTACGTTCTTCTACATGGATCAGGAAGGAAAATGCTACTCAAGAGCGAGTATTATGTTAAGTACAACTATGAAATTGGTCAATATATCGACTGTAAGATTGATAAAGTAAACTGCACAGGTCAAGTTTTTCTAGAACCCCGTCATCCACATTATATTGAAGGTAAAGAGTACCTCTTCAATAAAATATCAATTCAAAAAAAAATCGATAATACGTTAAATCTTCTAGTTAAAGATTTATTTGACAATGAAATTGAGCTATTTATCAATCAAAACCAAGCAAACTTAAACGATGAAAAAATATCATTGAAAGTAGAAAGGGTAAAAAAAGGGTTACCCATATTATCATTTCCTAAAACTCAGGAAGTAATTGCAAATAAATATTTGTCAGAATTAATTGAATTTATAATAATTGCCAGTGTTATTGAAAATTCAGAGGAGTATTATTCACTTGAAGATAGTTTGGGTAGAATAAACACAAGATTAAAAGTAAAACATTATAAACATTATGGTTTTAAAATAGGTCAAAGATGCTTTTGCAGGGTAATTGGTACTAATGCAAATGGTTTAATGCAAGTAGAACCTGAAAATCCATGGTATAAGGTAGGAGAGAGCTATGTTTTTAAGATTAACAGCATTGAAAGTTATATAGATCTTGAAGACAAAGAGGTTAAAAGCATCATTTTGTTAGATAATGCGAATAATAAAAGTGGAATAGTTTTGAAAGAAAAAGAAATACAACAGATTGGGGCACAAAATGAGATTAGATGTAAAGTTATTGGGTTTAGAAAAGGTCGACCTCAACTAGAAATCGACCTTTAACGCTTTAATCATCGCTATATTCATCCGCAGGCTCATCTGCAACCTCATCTGGGAATGAATCTTCGTTAGTACCAATATCATCGCTATCAGAAAAGAAATCTTT
>JBPXJX010000027.1:0-4544 GCA_051715525.1 Bacteroidales bacterium | reverse complement strand
AAATTATTATACATTTGAGCCATAAAAATTTTAATTGTGCATCATATGCAGTCAATTGATAGTAACAAATACCACAAAATCAACAATATAATTGGTTGGGTATCGTTTGCGATTGCAACGTTAGTCTATTTTGCAACTCTTGAGCCCACGGCAAGTTTTTGGGATTGTGGTGAGTTTATTGCTAGCGGTAACCGTTTAGAGGTTGGGCATCCTCCTGGAAGTCCAATTTTTATGCTTATCATCCGTTTCTTTACCATGTTTGCTCCAAGCAAAGAGATGATACCCATATTTGCCAATGCCATGTCGGCACTAGCTAGCGCCTTTACTATCATGTTTCTGTTTTGGAGTATTACACATATTGCTCGTAAAGTTGTTATCAAAACAAACACTATTACATCCAATCAGGTAATTCTAATAATGGCTTCGGGTATTGTTGGTGCCTTGGCATATACATTTTCAGATACTTTTTGGTTTTCAGCTGTTGAGGGCGAGGTATATGCCTCATCATCGCTATTTACTGCATTAGTATTTTGGGCAATTCTTAAGTGGGAAAATGTTGCTGACCAACCCTATGCCAACCGATGGATAATTCTGATAGCTTTCCTGATGGGACTTTCAATTGGGGTTCACCTATTGAATCTATTGGCAATACCAGCGATTGTAATGGTTTACTATTTCAAGAAGTATGATACCACAAAATGGGGCGTTGTTTCTGCAATTCTAATCAGCTTTTTCATACTACTATTTTCTCTCGGTTTCATTATAAAAGGGTTTGTAATAGTGGCATCAAAATTTGAACTACTATTTGTAAACGGATTTGGAATGCCTTACAATTCAGGGGTAATATTCTACTTACTGCTTGTTACTGGTTTACTAATTTATGGCATCTCTTATACTTACAAAAAAGGGAAAGTAATTTGGAACACAATTCTTCTTAGTCTAACCGTAATGTTGATGGGTTATAGCTCTTATGCGCTAACTGTAATTCGCTCGCAGGCAAAACCACCGATGAATCAGAACGCACCTGACAACATGTATTCATTACTGTATTATCTTAACCGCGAGCAGTACGGAGACAGTCCTTTAATTTATGGACAAACCTTTAATGCTCCAGTTGTTGGTACCGAAGAGGGAGCAGCATCTTACATTCCGTTAAATGGAAAGTATATTGTTGCTGCCCATAAAACGAATTACATTTTTGATGATCGGTTTATGACCATTTTCCCTAGAATGTTTAGCAATGAGCCTAACCATGTTAAAGGATACAAACAGTGGACTGAATACACAGGAATTCCGGTTCAACTTCAAAGTAATAGTGGAAAAGTTGAAACTCGCTACATTCCAAAACTTTCCGATCAGATTAAGTACTTCTGGAAGTACCAAATGGGCTTTATGTACTGGCGATACTTTATGTGGAACTTTGCTGGACGCCAAAACGATCTTCAAGGTAGCGGAGATGTGCTTAAAGGTAACTGGATTAGCGGTATCCCATTGATTGATAATGCCCGACTTGGCCCTCAGGAAAACCTACCAGAACTTTATAAAAACAATAAAGCTCGCAATAAATACTACCTACTCCCATTACTACTTGGTGTTGCAGGTGTTATTTACTTATATAAAAGAAACAAAAAAGATTTTTGGGTTGTAACATTGCTTTTTGCCTTAACAGGTATTGCCATTGTAGTTTATCTTAACCAAAAACCATTCGAACCACGTGAGCGCGACTATGCCTATGCCGGAAGCTTTTATGCTTTTGCAATATGGATTGGATTAGGAGTTCTTGGATTATACGAGATAACCAAAAAATGGCTATCGGAGCGATACGCAGCTATTGGCAGTAGCGCTGCTTGTATGATTGTACCAATTATTATGTGTAATCAAAACTGGGATGATCATGATCGTTCGGGGCGTTATACCTCTGTCGATTTTGGTTATAACATGCTAATTGGGTGTGCGCCAAATTCTGTTCTTTTCACCTACGGCGATAACGATACTTTCCCCTTGTGGTACAATCAGGAAGTTGAAGGGGTTCGTCGCGATGTTAGGGTTTCAAACATGAATTACCTCCGCGGTGATTGGTACATCGATCAGATGAAGCGCAAAGCTTACACCTCTGATCCGCTTCCGCTTACCATGACCCACGAAAAGTATTACTCTGGAAAACGCGATTACATTTTGGTTTCGGAGCAGATAAAAGGGGCAATCGATCTTCGACAAGCATTATCGTTTATTTACAGCGACGATCCTGTTTCGCAAGTTCAGTCGCCTTATAGCGAAAACGATAAGCTCTGCTTTATTCCATCAAACTACCTTTTCTTACCTGTTGATAAAGAAAAGGTTATAAAAACAGGAACCGTAAGACCAGAAAAAGCTAAAGAGATAGTTGATACCATGGCATGGAAAATATCTGAGGATGTAATTATGAAAGAGGGATTGGTTGTTCTCGATATGCTTGTCACCAATAATTGGGAGCGCCCGATGTACATTGGAACAACGGTATCAAATGATTCGTACCAGAACTTACAAAGATACTTTCAAGTGGAGGGTTTAATGTTTAGAATAGCTCCAATTGAAACTTCAAATGTTGAATATGATTATGGTAAAGTTGATACAAAGTTGATGTACGATAATGTCATGAATAAGTACCGATTTAGAAGCATAGCCGACCCTAAGGTTTACCTCGACGAAAACAACAGCCGAATCATATCAAACTACCGTAGCATGTTTGCTCGCCTAGCTGGCGGATTAAATGATGAAGGAAAAAAGGATGAGGCCATCAAAGTTCTTAATAGATGCATGGAGCTAATCCCTCCTAGCAAATTGCCTTTCAACTACTTGGCGCTTTCACTTGTTGAAAACTACTATAGGGCTGAAGCAAAGGATAAAGCGGTTAATTATTCGAAAGTAATGCTAAACAGCGCATCAGAGAACCTTCAATATATTTTGAATCTTTCAAAAAAGGACGTCAAACTTCTTAACAATGAGGTTCAAATGAGTATGGCAATAGTTCAAGAATTATATCGTTTAGCCGAGAAATATGAAAAAGGAGCACATCAAGCCGAGATTGAGAAAGTATTTGGCGAATATATTTCAAGAGTAGAGAGATAGATAAATGATTAATCTTAGCCCTCCTAAATTTTTTCAACGTCTTTTCCCATCCCTCATCTGGAGCTTTCCAGATGAGAAGGATGCGGTATTTTTAACTTTCGATGATGGCCCAACCGAGGATTTGACCCCTTGGGTATTAGAGCAACTTAAGAAGTATGATGCAAAAGCTACATTTTTTGTCCTCGGAAAAAATGTTGAGCTTAACCCCCGGGTTTTTGAGCAAATTGTAACTGCAGGTCATAAAATTGGGAATCACACATATAGCCATCAAAAAGGATGGGCAACCGATACTAGCCAGTATATACAGGATGTTGATTTTGCCAATGGATTTGTAAATAGCAATCTGTTTCGCCCGCCATACGGGCGAATTAAGCCATCGCAGCTAAGGGTGCTAAAACAACGCTATAAAATAATAATGTGGAATGTTTTAAGTATGGATTACAGCCGAAGGGTTTCGCCTCGAAGAGTTGTAAATAACGTACTAAACCATGTCCAGCCCGGTTCAATTATTGTATTTCATGATTCAAGAAAAGCAGAGCGCAGTTTAAGGTATGCATTACCGAGAGTGCTTGAGGCAATTTCGCAAAAAGGGTTAAAGTTTAAGTCGATTGATTAAAAATGAAAGGGTATTCATTTTTTATTTCTTACTACACTTTTTACATAAAAGCTATAAAACCAAATAAACGGCCTTAATAAGAAGTATAGAAAAAAAAGGCTATCGGGTAATTTCACTATCTTCCAATCGTTAAAATTTGGTTGTAGAACAGACCAACAGGTCAATTTGTATGCAAGCCCATTCTTAAGTTTCATCTTATAAACAGGAACTCGCAACCGTGATAACCTATGCGATAGAGTTAACCTCTCGCTATTAAGAATAGCTGTTTCGGCTTGAATAACAATACTTTTAACCTGCTTGGTTTCCTCTTTACTAAATGGGTAACACGAACCAAAAAAGTAGTTGACCAAATGAATAGCCTGTAATATTGACTTAGTGTTTCCGTATTGCTTAGCATCAGTAATCACTTTTTCGACCGATACTCTCCCACCCAAAATCATTTGGGCAATATCCCTAATCCACATTAACCTAAACCATTGGTGAATAGAACCGTGAAGGCATAGGAATTCAAAATTATGCCTATCAGATAAGATTCTTACGGGTTTTCCCGCTACCTCAATTGTTCTACTCTCGTTAAATACATCTTCAAGGGTAACAGGAAAAAGGGCGCTCTGTGAAAATAACCTCCAATGAAGTTCAATAAGAACACCAGTTCTAGGATTTTTCATCCCAACCTGATTTTTCCTTTTACGGTAAAACCTTTCCTGTTTTGGTGTTAATTTGAAATCGGGGTAAACCATTAAATACCCTTCAGCCTCTAGCGCTATAATTGCCTTATCGATAAAATCAGAATTAATAAGGATATCAATATCTCGCGATG
>JBPXJX010000026.1:0-2675 GCA_051715525.1 Bacteroidales bacterium | reverse complement strand
TGCTCTTCCTTAAGTTTATCAACCTCTTGGCCGCCTTTACCAATAATGATGCCTGGTCGGGCAGTATGTACTGTAACAGTGATCAGTTTCAAAGTACGCTCGATCACAATCTTAGAAATGCTGGCTTTAGCAAGTCTCGCGGTGAGGTACTCGCGAATTTTGCTGTCCTCTACGATTTTCTGAGCATAATTGTTTCCACCATACCAGTTAGAATCCCATCCTTTGATGATTCCTAACCTATTTGCTATTGGATTTACTTTATTTCCCATCTAGCTACTTTTTTGTATCGTTATTAACTGCACTGTCTAATACAACGGTAACGTGGTTAGAATGCTTACGAATTCTATGTGCACGTCCCTGAGGAGCGGTTCTAATACGCTTTAACTGACGTCCTTGGTCAACAAATATTTCCTTTACAAAAAGGTTTGCTTCTTCAAGGCGAACGCCTTCGTTCTTTGCTTGCCAGTTAGCTACTGCTGAAAGTAGTAGTTTTTCTACCTTAACTGATGCTTCTTTAGATGTAAACTTAAGAATATTAAGGGCAGTATTTACTTCTTTACCGCGTATCATATCTACAACCAAACGCATTTTGCGTGGAGAAGAGGGGCAGTTGCGAAGAATTGCAAAAGCCTTTTTCTTTTTATCCTCCTTAATTTGGTTGGCCATTAATTGTTTTCTTGCACCCATTGCTAAGTTTCTTTTAAAATCAATTCACTTATTTACTCTTATTACCAGAATGTCCACGGAAGGTGCGAGTTGGAGCAAATTCTCCAAGCTTATGTCCTACCATGTTCTCAGTAACATACACAGGGATAAATTTATTCCCATTGTGAACGGCTATGGTGTGTCCAACAAAATCAGGAGCTATCATCGACCTTCTTGACCAAGTTTTAATAACAGCCTTTTTGGTTGTTGCATTCATGTCAACAACTTTCTTCTCTAGCTTATAGTCAATAAAGGGACCTTTTTTGAGTGATCGACTCATAATTAATCGTTTTATCTAATTACTTTTTCCTGCGTTCAATAATAAACTTGCTGGAGCTATTCTTCGGAGAGCGTGTCTTATAACCCTTAGCTGGGATACCCTTGCGTGAGCGTGGGTGACCTCCTGAAGCGCGACCTTCGCCACCACCCATTGGGTGATCAACAGGGTTCATAGCAACCCCTCTGTTGCGTGGACGGCGTCCTAACCAACGTGTACGACCAGCTTTACCCGATTTTTCAAGAGCATGATCTGAGTTAGATACAGCTCCGATGGTAGCTTTACACTCTGTGAGAATCATTCTAGTTTCACCGCTAGGCATCTTGATGATGGCGTACTTACCCTCGCGAGCAAGAAGCTGTGCATAAGAACCAGCACTTCGAGCCAACTGTCCACCTTGTCCGGGGCGAAGCTCGATGTTGTGAATCAAAGTACCCATCGGAATCTCCGATAGGAATAGCGCGTTGCCAATTTCGGGGGCAACCCCCATACCTGACATAATAACTTGACCTACTTTTAGGCCATTAGGTGCAATGATGTAACGTTTTTCACCATCTGAGTATTCAACCAACGCGATACGTGCGGTACGGTTTGGATCGTACTCAACAGTTTTAACAACTGCTTGTACGCCATCACGCTCACGCATGAAATCGATAAGTCTATAACGACGCTTGTGACCACCACCGATGTAGCGCATGGTCATTTTGCCTTGGTTGTTCCTACCACCAGTCCTTTTAATAGGACGTAGTAACGATTTCTCAGGTGTTGATGTGGTTATCTCTTCGAAAACACCTATAACTTTATGTCTCTGTCCTGGTGTAACAGGTTTTAGTTTCCTTACAGCCATTTTACTTAAATGTTGCTATAAAAATCAATCTTTTCACCTTCTTTTAACGTTACAATGGCTTTCTTGATGCTATTTGTACGTCCAGATAAGAATCCAGATTTTGTATAGCGTGATTTCAATTTACCTGCGTAACGAATTGTATTTATCGAATCGACGGTTACACCGTATAACTCTTCTATGGCCTTTTTAATTTCTAACTTGTTGGCACTCTTTTCAACAATAAAGCCGTATTGGCTTAACTTGTCGCCTAAGCGTTCCATCTTCTCAGTTACTATTGGCCTAATCAAAATGTTCATCGCTCTTTTTGTTTATGATACTTTAAACATCTTATGTAATACGTCAACCGAACTCTCAACCAGAATAAGGGTGTTAGCATCTAATACTTCGTAAGTATTTAAAGATGAGGCTAATACAACCTTTTGTTTCTGTAAATTTCTGGAGGACAAATATATATTTTTATTTGGTTCACTTAACACAAATAAAGACTTTTTGTCGTTCAAGTTAAGATTATTGCATATTGAGATAAATTCTTTGGTTTTTGGTGACTCAAAATTGAAGTCTTCAATAACTAAGATTTTGTTCTCGCTTGCCTTGTGAGCTAAAGCGCTCTTACGGGCTAACTGCTTAACTTTCTTGTTGAGTTTTGACTCATAGTCGCGTGGTCTTGGACCGAATACACGGCCACCTCCACGGAATAGTGGCGATTTAATGCTACCAGCACGTGCTGTACCAGTACCTTTTTGCTTCTTTAGTTTGCGAGTACTCCCGGAAACTTCATTACGCTCCTTAGATTTGTGAGTACCTTGACGTTGATTGTTAAGGTATTGCTTAACATCTAGGTATATA
>JBPXJX010000025.1:0-4705 GCA_051715525.1 Bacteroidales bacterium | reverse complement strand
TCTTCCAAGCAGGATGCTCGATATGGATATGGTGAGCAACATATCTAGAATAACATTCATCCCTTTTTGATGTGCTAAATCTATAAGATTATGAAGTTCATCAGGTGTACCAAACCTGAAGTCAACTTTAGTTAATGAAGTTGGCCAATATCCATGGTAACCCGAAAACTTTGTTCGAGGATTTTTGTAAAGTCCCCATGCGCCTAAAGGGTTCTGAGTTATAGGTGATAACCAAATTGTATTTATTCCTAAAGAATCAAAATATCCATCTTTCAACTTTTGAGTTACACCGGCAATATCACCTCCAAAATAGTTTGCTTTTGGAAGAATTTCAGGGTCATTAACAGGTTTATTGTTGCTAGGATTACCATCAAAAAATCGATCAACCATCAAGAAATATAATATTTGCGAATGCTTATCGGTTCTGTCGAGTTGAGCAACATTGGAAACTACGTTTCCAAAATCTAAAGGAATTAGAACATCATTTGATAGCCCATACTCGTTGTATGCCCAAATTCTAATTGATGATCTTTTTACATCTTTTGCATTCTCTGGAATTCTAATAGTAACGGCATCTCCATCAACTGTTAGATATTTTTTATGTAAACGATAGTTTTCCCAGAAAACAAAAAGATCCTCGAACTTATTGTTAACCATTATTGTGATATTCTTTTCAAAACTCTCTGTTATAATTGAAGGTTTAAGGCTATCAACATTATTACCAACAATTACAATTGAGTTTCTGCCCCCAATATTATTATCCTCAGAATTAAGATTTGCTGGATCGAGCATCTCTTTACCATCAACTACCAATAAATACTGGTATTTACCTGGATTTAACCACATAGAATTGAAATATCGCCCATCTTTCAGCTCTAAAGGACTTTTTGAAGGGTTCCAATCGTTCATTTGCCCTTTAATCTGAACTGTTTTATACTTTTTTGCCTTTGGATCGAATGAGAAGTTGGCTAATAGCTTTTTACTCTTTTTAACAAGTAAAGAATATGAAAAACTATTAATCCAAACTTTCAGTTCAGAGAGTAATGGTGCCTTTGCAGTTTCATAACTTACATTAAGCGTTTTTTTGTCGGGAGATAACTCAATGCTAAAAGCTGGATTAGCCACAATTGAGTCAATTTTTGACACATCAAGAAAGTAGTCCTCAAGGTTGATATCGGTTTGCTCACCAACTAGCTGAATTGGAGTTGCTAATCCTCTGATTTCGGGACTAGTTGGAGCGTTTATTTTTAATTCGTTACGAGAACATGCTATTAATCCACATGTTAAAGCAACAAGTAGCAACCGTTTTGCCATAGCATTTAAATTTATGTTGATATTTAGGGAATTAACTCCAAAATCGTAGCTGATTCGGGCAAAAGTTCAATCTCACCACGAACATCAATAATTGAGTCTGAAATAATATTATGCCCTTTTGAGTATTTCGATATCAACTCCTCAAAGCGCGATGTTTTCAAATTCTTAGAAGACTTATTGATATTTAAAATAATCATTGCTGCTTTTGAATCAGTGTACCTAAAGAATACGTAGATATTATCCTCAGGAATAAATTGCTTAAGTTTTCCATTGGAGATAAGATCGGTTGATCGCCTCCACTTAAGTATTTTCTGAATAAAATTCCAAGCCTCGTTTTCCCTTTTTGTTCTACCCTCAGCTACAAAAGCATTGCGTTTATCACCATCCCAACCACCAGGGAAATCTTTTCTTAGTTTGCCATCGCCTTCGGATTTTAAGCCTTTCATCAGCAACTCAGTGCCGTAGTAAATTTGTGGTATTCCGCGAGTTGTTAAAAGAAAAGCCATAGCCATTTTATAGCTATTTATGCTATCGACAAAGGAGAAAAACCTTGTTTCGTCGTGATTATCTGCAAAAGTTAAAATATTGTTTGGGTTAGGGTATAAAAAATCTTTTGATAAGTGATCGTAAAGCCTTATAGCACCTTTATCCCAAGCTGGTTCTTCGTTAAAAACCTTTTGCAATGTAAACATTAACGGAAAATCCATTACCGTCGGAACATTGGAATTGTAACCATCGCGATTATTAGAATCTTTCTGCCAATATGCACATGTAGGAATATCATTAAACCAAGCCTCGGCAACTAGATTAAAATTTGGATATTCGTTCATTACCTCTTTTGCCCAAGCAGATGTGAAAGATTTCTCGGAAAATGGATGAGTATCTGTTCGTATCCCATCGAGATCGGCAAACTCAACCCACCAAATGCTATTCTGAATTAAATAGCGTGCAACAAAAGGGTTATCCTGATTAAGGTCAGGCATAGTTGGTACAAACCATCCTTTTGACATCCTTTTTTTATCATATTCTGATGCGTATGGATCTGAAAGTGTTGCAGCCCTGAAGTTACAGTTAGTATATTCAGGCCACTGATTAATCCAGTCGGTTGAGGGCAAATCGTTCATCCACCAATGCCCACTCCCACAATGGTTAAAAACCATATCCATAATCACCTTTAGATCTTTTTTATGGGCCAAATCAACCATCGATTTGTAAAGATCGTTCGAACCATGTCGAGGATCGACCTTGTAATAATCGGTAATTGAATATCCATGGTACGATGCTTGTGGCTGGGCATTTTCAACAACAGGGGTTAACCACAAAGTGGTAACCCCAAGTTCGTTGAAATAATCCATATGATTAATAATGCCCTGAATATCGCCTCCATGGCGTCCGTACTGCTCTTTCCTCTTAAGTTTATCCTGATAAGCATCGAGCGAGTCGTTCGATTTATCGCCATTAGCAAATCTATCGGGCATAATTAGGTAAACAACATCCTTTGAGCTGAAACCCTTACGCAGCGATGATTCTTTCGTTCGTTCGTAGAGTGAATATTTATAGTTCAAAGGACTTCTATCCTTAAAAGAAAAATTAATATCAAATGTTCCAGGTTTTGTGGTGCTGGCCACCAATAAATCAATAAAAAGATAATTCTTATTCTCTACTCTATTCACCTTTAATAGCTTTACACCAGGGTAGTTAATTTCTACACTGGCATCGCCAATGCTTTTCCCATAAACCATAAGCTGTAGGTTTTCATTCTTCATTCCAACCCACCAGCAAAGCGGTTCAACTCTTGTTATTGTTTGGGAAACAGCCATTTCTGCACTAATAAAAGTTAGAAATAGGAATAAAATAAACCTTCTTTTCATTGATAAAATTGATTATACAATTAGATCCATCTATTTAAGGCATTAAGATCAGCAAAAGCCTCTTTTAAGCGAACAACAATCGACTCCTCTCCCTTTCTTAACCAAACACGAGGATCGTAATATTTTTTGTTTGGGGCATCAGCGCCTTCTGGGTTACCAATTTGACCTTGTAGATAGCCTTGCTTTGCAATATAGAACTGACGTATACCATCCCAGTATGCCCACTGCAAATCGGTATCAATATTCATTTTAATAACACCATAGCCAATAGCTTCCTCGATCTTCTCCTTCTCGGAACCGCTACCACCATGAAATACAAAGTTTACTGGGTTGTGGCTTGCAGCAAATTTTTGCTCAATAAGCGCTTGAGAATTCTTTAGAATAACTGGATTCAAAACAACATTCCCAGGTTTATAAACACCATGAACATTACCAAACGATGCTGCTATAGTGAAATTAGGACTAACCTTTGATAGTTCCTCGTATGCATAAGCAACCTCTTCGGGTTGAGTATATAACTTAGAGCTATCAACACCAGTGTTATCAACACCATCCTCTTCGCCACCAGTAACACCAAGCTCGATTTCGAGGGTCATGCCCATTTTAGCCATACGCTCTAAATATCTTTTTGATATTTCGATATTCTCCTTTAAGCTTTCCTCAGATAAATCGAGCATATGCGAGCTGAATAGAGGTTTACCTGTTTCTTTAAAATGCTTTTCACCAGCATCTAATAAACCATCAATCCAAGGAAGAAGTTTTTTTGCAGCATGGTCGGTATGAAGAACAACTGGAACATCATAAGCCTCGGCAAGAAGATGAACATGCTTTGCACCGCTAATTGCACCAAGAATACTCGCTCTTTGTCCATCATTACTCAATGTTTTACCAGCAAGAAAAGATGCACCACTATTTGAAAACTGGATTATAACAGGCGAGTTAACAGCCTTCGCTGTTTCAAGCACAGCATTCATAGTATTAGTACCTGTTACATTTACTGCTGGTAAGGCAAAACGTTCAGCTTTTGCATAAGAGAATAGCTCAGAAAGCTGTTTCCCTGTTAAAACCCCAGATGAAATTTTTTTCATGATAATAAATTAATTTTTGCTGCCACCTAAATCTTAATTAGGCTGCTGCTGTTAACACTTAATTGCTTATCCCATACTTTTACGTCAAGCGATGGACCCTGCTCGTTGATAATAATTAGTTCATCGTGAGCAACTTTAACTTTAATAAGGTTTTCGCGAAACCAGATTTTAAAGCTGAATGACTTCCATCCTTTAGGAATACTGGGGTTAAAGATAAGCATATCATTTTGAATTCTCATACCACCAAAACCTTCAACAATCGACATCCAAGTTCCGGCCATACTGGTAATATGCAACCCTTCGTGAACCTCCTTGTTATAATCATCGAGATCCAATCGAGCAGTGCGTAGGTAAAGGCTATATGCTTGGTCTATTTTACCAATTTTAGCTGCTAAAATGGAATGAACGCAAGGTGATAAGGATGACTCATGA
>JBPXJX010000024.1:0-3434 GCA_051715525.1 Bacteroidales bacterium | reverse complement strand
TGAATGCCTAAAGGTGTGCGGACTAATGCTCTTCTTTATTCCAGCAAGTTTAGCGTGCTTTTTGATAATAGTAAAAATCATTTCGCGGGTTAACCTGCTGCCCCTGCGATTTAGAAAGATAATATTCTCGGAATCTTTACTGATAATTGAATTAACATTATTTCTATCGATAAAATAACTTTTTAGCTCTTTAATTGCTTTATCACCAATGGGTACAAGGCGCTCTTTGTTGCCTTTGCCAATAACTTTTACAAAACCTTGATCAAGAAATAGATCGGTCAACCTAAGGTTAACCAACTCAGAAACGCGCAAGCCGCAGCTGTATAGCATCTCAATCATGGTTTTGTTTCGTTGCCCTTCGGGTTTGCTCAAATCGATTGAAGCCTCTATCCTATCAATCTCCTCTATTGTTAGAACCTCAGGTAATTTTCGCCCAATCTTAGGACCTTCAATCAGCTCGGTAGGATCATTCTCAATCACCTCCTCAATCATTAGGTATTTGAAAAAACCTCTAACACCTGATAGGATTCGAGCCTGGGTTCGCTTATTTAATCCAGCTTCATTTATATGATTGAGGAATTCTTGTATTTGGTTCATTGTCATCGACTCAGGTTCTACGCCAATACTATCGGCATAAACCATTAGCATATCAACATCATGCTTATAGGCCGAAATCGAATTTTTCGATAACGATTTCTCTACTCGTATAAAGTTTATATAATCCTCAATTGCTGCAATCCAGCCCATTTTCATCAATTATAATAAGCATCAAAGGTATTAAAAAGAAATAAGAGATTATTTTGAACTTGTATATGTTTATTCAATTATACCAGATAACTTGTCACTTCCTACATAAAACTTATCTTTGCCGAATCAATTTGGAGAAAAATTATGACTAAAAAGACAAAAATTGTAGCAACAATTTCCGATCGTAGGTGCGATGTTGAGTTTATTAAGCAGCTATATGATGCTGGAATGAATGTAGTACGATTGAATACTGCCCATCAAAATTTAGAGCAGGCTAAAATGGTGATTGAGAATGTGCGAAAGGTATCGGATAAAATTGCATTACTTGTTGATACTAAAGGACCTGAAATTAGAACCTCATCTCTTGGCGAAAATATTGAAGTAGTCAAAGGGAATATTCTCTTCGTTAAAGGAAACCCAAACGGGGAGTCAAAGGGCGATACGCTATACCTCTCATACCCAAATATTGTGGAAGAAGTTCCTGATGATAGTAGCATACTAGTTGACGATGGCGATATAGAGCTTAAAGTTGTTGAAAAAACTCACGAACACCTAAAATGCGAGGTTCAAAATCATGGTACAATTAAGCTTCGCAAAAGTATTAACATTCCTAATGTTCATATCAATTTACCTTCGCTTACCGAAAAAGATATTGAGTTTGTAAAGTTTGCCATCGATAATAAAATCGATTTTATAGCCCACAGTTTCGTGCGTAAAAAAGAGGACGTTATTGAGATTAAGCAGCTACTTGGAGAACACAGCCATGCCATTAAAGTGATTGCTAAAATAGAGAACCAACAAGGGGTCGATAATATTGATGAAATTCTTGATCACACTTACGGGGTTATGGTTGCTCGTGGTGATTTGGGAATCGAAATTTCAGCTGAAAAAATTCCAATTATCCAACGAAGGATTGTTAAGAAATGTATTGAAAGCAAAAAGCCTGTAATTATTGCTACACAAATGCTCCATACCATGATTGAGCATCCACGTCCAACACGTGCCGAGATTAGCGATATTGCAAATGCCATTTACCAACGTGCCGATGCAATCATGCTTAGCGGTGAAACCGCTTATGGAGAATACCCCCTTGAGGCTGTAAATATAATGACTCGCGTTGCCCAAGAGGTTGAAGCAACCCTTGAACCCGATCCAAAGCAAAAGCTGGTTAGAATTAACAACGAGATTACTGCTACCCTAGCGCGTTCAGCTGTTAGAGCTTGCTCAAACCTTCCCATTAAAGCAATTATTATCGATACCATTTCCGGGCGAACTGGTAGGTATCTTGCAGCATTCCGTGGTAAGATTCCTGTATACGCTATGTGCTACAAACCACATGTAATGCGACAACTTTCGCTTTCCTACGGGATTTCGGCAGAGTATATGGTGCCTCGCACCACAAGGGATAACTTTTTAACGGATTCTATCTCAATTATGGTTGAACGAGGCAGGCTAAATCCCGATGATATGGTGTTAATCATTGGAGGTAGTTTCGGTCCTTGGGATGGTGCCTCATTTATGGAGATTAGTCAGGTTAAGAATTTAGTAAAGGATAGTAAGTAGTTGTGAGTTGTGTTTCTGAATTTTGAATTTTAACTTCTGCCTTCTGAAAAAATATTTTAGATTTAATGATACGAAGAGCATCCCTAATTATCCTAATAATTACTCTGTTTTCTTCACTTAAGGCTCAGCAAATGCCCGAGTGCTGGTATCGTTGTCAAGCAGCATTTGAGAAAGGAGAATACACGTTAGCTGCAACATGGATTGACTCTTGTATCATTCAAAAGGATAAAAACTTTATCTTTTGGCTAAGAGATGGTGAAATAAAGTACAATAAGGGAGATATTGAAAATGCAATTGAGTCGTTTAAAAAAGCGGATAAGCTAAAAAAAGGCTCTTCTGCTTTTATGCTTGCTAAATCGTATTGTACTTTTGGAGACACATCCAACTGCTTTTTCTGGCTTAAATCCTATCTTTCGCAAGGCGATAAGCTTAGCGAAGGACTAATTAAACTCGATCGAACTTTCGATAAAGTGTCAACTACGCCTCAATGGAAAAAGATTTGGAAAAATGAGTGGTACAATCCTACTGAGAAGTTAATATCAGATGTAGAGTATTGCCTAAGCAATGAGAGCTGGGAAGAGGCATTAGACCTTCTGAATCCTCGATTAAAAGGAAGTAAACCTAAACCTCAGCTTCTTGTATTAAGAGCAAATGCATATTTTGGATTAAAAAGTTACAAGAATGCAATCGACGATTACTCAATAGCAATCAAACGAAGCAAAAAAAATCACCAGTATCTTGCATTGCGAGCAAACGCTTATATTGGCTTTGAGAAATATGTTCTAGCAATTAACGATTTAACGAGCGCAATTGCACTTTCGGGAGGCAATCCAAAGTATTACCTATCTAGAGCAGAGGCAAGTTTTAAAGCAAAAAGCTTTAGTAATGCTTATGATGATATTACCAACTATCTCTCGTTTTACCCATCCGATTCAAAAGCATCCTTACTATTAGTAGAAATTGCCATTGAAAATGGCAACTATGTTGATGCGCTTTTCTGCCTTAATAAGCTAATAAAAACCAGCCCAAACAGAATTGAACTATACTTCTATCGAGGAATTATCTATATAAAAACGGGGAATTATCAGGTAGCAGAAACGGATCTTAACCTTGCTATTAGTAAA
>JBPXJX010000023.1:0-9147 GCA_051715525.1 Bacteroidales bacterium | reverse complement strand
TTTTTTGAACCAAAACCAAAACTAACTATATGGACTTAAAGTTTGAACTGGGCTGGGTCGATTACGCCATTATGATTGTCTACTTTGCATTTGTATTAGGTATTGGCTGGGCTCTTAAAAAGTACATGAAGAATGCTAGCGCATTCCTTGAGGCTGGTCGCTCCATGCCTGCTTGGGTTGCCGGGCTGGCATTTATCTCAACCAATCTCGGTGCTCTTGAAGTTATGGGTATGACTGGCTCAGGAGCCAAATATGGAATGCTTACCACGCATTTTTACTGGGTTGGAGCTATTCCTGCAATGATTTTCCTTGCTCTATTTATGATGCCATTCTACTACGGTTCAAAGGCTCGATCTGTCCCAGAGTACTTAAAGCTGAGGTACGATGAGAAAACCCGAGGATTAAATGCAATTCTATTTGCAGTAATGACAATCCTTGCATCGGGTATTTCAATGTACGCTTGATCATTACTTATGCAAACTGTTTTAGGTCGGAACTTCCACTTAAGTTTGATTTTATCTGCAGTTATAGTCTTAGGATATACCTATTTAGGCGGCTTATCTTCTGCAATTTATAATGAAGTGCTACAGTTCTTTATCATTGTAATTGGTTTGCTTCCAATTGTTTTCCTTAGCTTGAAGCAAGTTGGCGGTTGGTCTGGCTTAGAAAGCAGTTTAGGCGAAATTGTTTCAGCCAAAGGGTATGCTGCCGATACATTTACTTCAACTTGGAAGTATACTGGTAGTGCAAAGGCAAATCCGCTTGGTGTTGAATGGTATGGAATTGCTGCCGGATTGGGGTTTGTCCTTTCATTTGGTTACTGGTGTACCAACTTTCTGATTGTTCAACGTGCCATGGCAGCAGAATCAATTAACGCTGCGCGTAAAACACCTTTAATTGGTGCTATCCCTAAGATGTTTATTCCTTTCCTTATCATTGTTCCAGGTATTGCAGCACTGGTGCTAATGAACGATCCTTCAACCGGATTCTCAATCATGGTTGATGGCAAAGCCAACTACGACCTCACAATTATTATGCTATTGAAGCAATACCTTCCAATGGGTGTTTTAGGCTTAGGTATTACAGCGCTGTTGGCATCATTCATGTCGGGTATGGCAGGTAACGTCTCTGCTTTCAACACTGTTTGGACTTATGATATTTACCAAAGTTATATTCGTCCTGCTACTGGTGATAAAGAATCGGACGAAAAGCATTACTTAAAGGTTGGTCGCTTGGCAACTATTTTTGGCGTTGTTGTGAGTATTGCTGCTGCTTATTTAGCTGGACTTTTTGGGAATATTATGGATTTCCTACAAACAATATTCTCAATGATTAATGCTCCTTTGTTTGCAGTTATTTTTCTAGGAATGTTTTGGAAAAGAACTACAGGGCATGCTGCTTTTACAGGTCTGTTGGCAGGATTCTTGATAGCATTACTTCATCATGGATTAACCGTTCCAGAAGGAGCAACTACTTTAGTAAAAGGTGGCTGGATTGGCGTTTTACATACATATCCTGTTGAAATGGCTCAGAACTTCTGGACAGCAATATTCGCATTTACTACAAGTACCGTTGTTACTGTTGTTCTATCTTTATTTACTGTAAAGAAGAAATCAGATGAGGAACTTGTAGGTCTTGTCTACTCAATGACTCCACGAACCAATGTATTCGTTAAGGAGTGGTACAACCGACCTGTTGTACTTGCAACGATTGTAGGTGCTATTTGTATTGTTTTAAGTATAATCTTTTGGTAGGAGGAAAAATTATGGGACTAGATATTCGTATTCCAATTGGGTTGATGTTTTCAATCATAGGTTTGATCATTACCATCTTTGGACTTTTCACAAATTCCGATACAGCGATGTATGCCAAATCGCTCTACATTAACATCAACCTTTGGATGGGCATTCTTATGCTCGTATTTGGAGGAGTAATGCTATTTTTTGCTCGTAAGAGCAAGGTAAAATAGATTTTTAGTTAGAGTAAGTGTTTGATTTTAAGGTGTGTTAAATCTTGGGCTTAGCAATAGGCTCAAGATTTTTCTTTTTACAATATCCAGGAGACTTTGCCTACACGTGCACAAATTCTTATTTTTGTGGAAAAGCTCAGATATCCTTGTTAAATGTAGGAGAGCCTGAAAATCCGGCGAGGGTGCGTTTGCATTGTGGGTGGAAGCATCGGATTTTCTTGATTTTCTTTGCTTACTTTCTTGTATCAAGACAAGAAAGTAAGGAGTAAAGAGAATGCCAATCATTACTTCATAGGGCGTCCTAGTTGGAAAATATACTATGAATTCATAAAGATGAGAAAGAGGATGAAAAAGCGGTAGGTTTTCTTTGCAGTTAAAAAAATAATACTCTAATTTTACCTACCAGTACCAACTAGTAGTATGACATGGGTATCGATCTTATTCAAATAAACGACAAGCAATGCATTCCTAAGTATAAGCAGATAGTAAATGCTATTATCAAGGGTATTGATGATGGGAAACTATCGAAAGGTGATCACCTACCATCAATAAATGCAATCTGCACTCGGCGCAATCTCTCGCGTGATACTGTGATGATGGCATACAACGAGCTTAAGGCTAAAGGTGTACTTTCTTCCATGCCCGGAAAAGGCTATTACATCGAGAGCACAAACATCGAAATGAGCCATCGTATTTTTTTGCTATTTGATGAGTTTAATGCTTTTAAAGAGGATTTGTATAACTCGTTTATTAAGGCATTGCAAGGGAAAGCAGTTGTCGAAATCTACTTCCACCACTTCAACCGAAATGTTTTCGAGAATTTGATCAGGGATAACAACGGAAAGTACACGACTTATGTTATAATGCCCACCAAGTTCAACAATATATTACCGCTTTTACAAGAGATTAATGGTAGGGTGTTAATCCTCGATCAGATAAGCGATGAACTGAAAGGTTATTTCTCTACTATTTATCAGAATTTCGAAAATGATGTTTACACAGCCCTTCAATCAGGGCTTAACTATCTTAAGAAGTACAATAGGCTAATAATGATTTACCCCGGTGGCAAAGAGCCCGAAGGGCAATATAAAGGCTTTCAGCGCTTTTGCAAAGATTACGATATAGCCTGTGAGGTTATAAATGATTTCCAAAACCGTAAGCTAATCAAAGGCGATGCCTTTATAGCAATTAGTGATGAACACCTAGTCAGGCTTATTAAGAGCATTAAAAACGCAGGCTTCAAGATGGGAGAGGATATTGGCCTGATTTCGTACAATGATACTTCTTTAAAGGAGGTAGTTGGCGATGGTATCACAACCATTTCAACTGATTTTAAGGAGATGGGGCGTAAACTTGCTGAGCTGGTACTTAAGAAACGGAATGCTCAGATTGAGAACCCATCCTCGTTGATTATTAGATCGTCTTTATAACTTTTATTGAAATGCGAAATTCAATCTTTGCCTTGGCATTGTTATCGATGGTTTTAGGTTGCTCTCGAAGCGATATCGAAAATCCATCGATACTAAATATCAATGCTGTAAAGCCTCATACATGGTACATTCCCTATGCTGATAGTATTTCTGCATTAAATGGTATTGAATCCAAAGCAGAGGTGTTATCATTAAATGGAAAATGGCAATTTCATTGGTCGCCCAAACCATCAGCAAGACCAAAAGATTTTTATCAAGTAAATTTCAATGCCCAAGGGTGGGATAGCATCAAAGTTCCAGGTTTGATGGAACTTCAGGCTTATGGAATACCTCGATATTTGGATGAGGAGTACACCTTTGAAGCTAATCCACCCAAAGTCGATAAAAATGATAATCCTGTTGGCTCGTATTTAAAAGAATTTGAGATTGGTAAAGACTGGGAGGATAAGCAGCTAATCTTGCATTTTGGGTCAGTTAATTCTGCAGCATATTGTTGGGTTAATGGCGAAAAGGTTGGATTTGGCAAAGGGAGCAAAACTCCCATTGAATTTGATATTACCCCATTTATAAAGATTGGGAAAAATGTTGTTGCGCTTGAACTGTATAGGTATAGCGATGCCAGCTACCTCGAGAGTCAAGATTTCTGGCGTGTTAGCGGCTTGGAGCGCGATGTGTTTATTTACGCTCTTCCAAAGGCGCATATTAGCGATTACTTCGTAACCCAAACGCTCGATAGTACTTATACGAACGGAGTTTTTAGTATCAGTTTAGATGTTGTAAATCCTAATAAGCAACAATTAAACGTTAAGGTCTCTGTTTTAAACAAGAAGAATCAGGTTGTCTTTTCAGAGAATAGAAATCTAGATCAACTTGATAAGGACACGGTTCATCTTAACCTATCCACAATTCTACCTAATGTTGATAAATGGACTGCAGAAACCCCAAACCTATACCGATTACTTATCAACCTAAATTCAAGGAGTACAGAAGAGTCTTACTGGTTGTCATCAGATATTGGTTTTAGAAAGATAGAGATAAAAGGAGGTCAATTGCTTGTAAATGGCGTACCTATTATGATTAAAGGTGTTAATCGTCACGATCACGATCCTTTAACTGGTCGGGTTGTATCACGCGAGTTGATGCATAAGGATTTTGAACTGATGAAAAAGCTGAATATTAATGCAGTCCGTACATCGCACTATCCTAACGATCTATACTTCTTATCGCTTTGCGATAAGTTTGGAATGTATGTGGTTGATGAGGCCAACCTCGAAACGCATGGCATGGCATCGACCAAGTATGGCATTGATTATTTAAGTCAACATCCCGATTGGAAAAAGGCTTATCTTGATAGGGCAATACGATTGGTTGAACGCGATAAGAACCACCCTAGCATCATTATTTGGTCTATGGGTAACGAATCGGGCGATGGGCAAAACTTTGTATCGATGTACAATTGGATGAAGCAACGCGACACGAGTCGTCCTGTTCAGTACGAAGGATGCGATAAAGCAGCACATACCGATATCTTTTGCCCAATGTACCCACGCTTCGAGAAGTTAGTTGGCTACGCCAATGTTGTGCAGAATCGTCCTTTAGTTATGTGTGAATACGAGCACTCCATGGGTAATAGTGGGGGTAACCTTGCCGATTATTGGAAAATTATTGAGGATTACGATTTGCTTCAAGGTGGCTTTATTTGGGATTGGGTTGACCAAGCCTATGCGCGAAAGGATAGCGCTGGGAATAAAATATGGGCATTCGGTGGCGATATGGGTGATGCTGCATTCCCCAATGACTCTAACTTTTGTACCAATGGACTAATTGCTGCGGATAGAACTTTTCACCCACATGCTCTGGAGGCAAAAAAGGTATATCAAAATATATTTTTTAAGGCTATTGATATTGGTAGCGGTCTGTTCGAGGTAAAAAATAAGTATCAGTTTATCAGCTTAAATGGTTTTAAGTTCAGATATGAATATATCGTTAACGGATTTGTAAAGCAAAGCGGCGAATTGATATTACCTGAGGTTCAACCCAAGAGTAAATCGCTATTTACGCTTAAACTACCTAAAAGCGCTAATTCCGAAGAGTTTGTGAAATTTATTGCTCTATCCAAAGATGGTAATGAGATGATTCCCGAAGGATACGAAGTGGCATGGGATCAAATTGATTTGACCAATCCAACGGCAAAGATTTTTACTTCTCAAAAAGCAACTGGTAAGGTTTTTTTGAATGAGAGTAAAAATATCATAAGTATTTCGAGCGATAAGTTCCAATGCAGTTTTTCTAAGGAAAAAGGGACAATTGATGAGCTAAAGTATGGTGGACAGGCGATTATTAGTAAGGGATTTAAACCAAATTTCTGGCGTCCATCAACGGATAATGACCTTGGGAATAATCAAACCACGCGATGCGGAGCTTGGTATAAGGCTGGTGACGAGCGTAAAGTATTGAAATGTATCGTTAAACAAAGCGAAAATGCGGTAAGCATAAATGTAGAATTTGCCATCAACCCCGCAAAGAGCAAACTACTCACATCTTATACTTTCTATTCCGATGGCGAGATTTTAATAGATAATCATTTCGTTGCAGGTACTGAACCTGCTTCTGAAATGCCTAAGTTTGGGATGATTGCTTTCCTTCCCAGTGAATATCAAAATATCGAATGGTATGGTCGTGGGCCCCATGAGAACTATTGGGATCGGAGCGAGAGTGCTGCAATTGGTATTTATAGTTCAACTGTTATGGAGCAGTATCACCCGTACGTTCGCGCACAGGAAACAGGGAATAAAACCGATGTTAGATGGTGTGCTCTATACGATAGTAATGGCAAAGGTTTGATTGTTTTTGGTGAACCCACAGTTTATGTTAATGCATTGCCCTTTGACCCAGAACGGATTACTTATATTCCAGGGCTAAACAATTGGTTCCATGGAGGTTCTATTACTAAAGGTAATGAGATAAGCCTTAGCGTGGATTATAGGCAAATGGGTATTGGTGGCGATAACACTTGGGGAGCCAAGAGCCATGCTAGGTATAACCTAATGCCTCGGGAGTATCAGTATAGCTTTAGGATTTTACCTTTTGATAAGTGTAAGACAGATGTTACCAAGACATATTTAAATAGGAAAATTAATGGCAATTGATAAAAGGGTGTTTGGCAAGATGCCAAACGGAGATAACGCCTATATTGTAACACTCGAGAATAGTGCTGGGGTAAGAGTACAAGTCACAAATTTTGGCGCAAAGCTGGTTTCAATTCTTGTTCCCGATAGGAATGGTAATAGGGATAATGTTATTCTTGGGTATAAGTGTTTAGATCATTACTTGGGTGGTCATCCTTATCTAGGTGCAACTGTTGGCAGGGTTGCTAATAGAATTGCAAATGCAAGTTTTCAGCTAAATGGGCGTACCATTAATCTTTCAAAAAACCATGGAAATAACCATTTGCATGGTGGCTCTGTCGGTTTTGAATCACTACTTTGGGACATTCATGATGTTAGAGATGATAGCGACGAACCAAGCGTTTCATTGTTGCTTAATAGTCCTGATGGAGATCAGGGCTACCCAGGTAATTTAAAGGTGATTGTAAAATATACTTTGATGTGTAATTCAGTTAAAATCGATTTTGAAGCAGAGACAGATAAGCCAACTATTGTTAACCTAACCAATCATGCATACTTTAACCTAAACCCAATTTACTGTGAAACTATTTTTAAGCATAAGGCTAGGTTTTTTGCAGATTATTTTCTTGAAACCAATTCAGAATTAATTCCAACTGGCAATTTGGTCAAAGTGGAAAATACTCCTCTTGATTTTAGAGAATTTAAGGAGATTGGTAAAGATATAAATGCTCCAGAAGCTCCCGTTTTTAATACCTGTGGTTACGATCAGTTTTTCGTAATAGATAATTATGAATCCAAAAAACTCAACCTGATGGCAGAGGTCGAGGAGCCCATCTCTGGGAGAGTTTTACAGGTACTTTCTACATTGCCCGGAATGCAATTCTACACTGGTAATTTTCTCGATACTGTATTCCCAACAGGTTATGGAGGAATTAATAGAAAACACTCGTCGTTTTGTATAGAGCCATCATACTTTACTGATGCGCCTAACCATACTAATTTCAAAAGTATTGTTATATCTGAAAATCAGAAATATAACGAAACTATAGTTTATAACTTCTTAACCAGATAAAATGGAAACCTTGTTAAATAAAGTAAATGTTGAATTTTTAGATAGATTTGGTTCAAATGGCGTTGTTGTCAAAGCACCTGGTAGGGTTAACCTGATTGGTGAGCATACAGATTATAACAATGGTTTTGTATTGCCGGGTTCCATAGGGAAATACATTACGCTTGAAATAAAAAAGAATAATATCGACAAATGTAGGGTTTTCTCAATAGATTATAATGGTGAGGTTTCATTTCGTCCTGGTGAGATTTCAAAGACATTACCTCATTGGGCAAAGTATATTGCTGGGGTTGTTATTGAATTGATAAAAGATGGCTATCATGTTAACCCTTTCGATGCTGTATTTACAGGCGATATTCCACTTGGAGCAGGTCTCTCATCATCAGCTGCGCTTGAGAGCGCCTTTGCTTTGGCATTAAATCATATTTGTGATTTTAAAATTGATCGTCGAAATTTAGCATTAATAGGGCAGAGGGCTGAGAATAACCATGCAGGGGTTCAGTGCGGCATTATGGATCAATTTGCAAGTTTATTGGGTGAAGAGAATACGCTGATTAAGCTCGACTGTCGCTCGTTAGAGTTTGAGCGCATCCCCTTTCATCCCGATAATACGATGATAATACTTGCCGATACCCTTGTTAAGCACAGTTTAGCATCATCTGAATATAATGTTCGTCGTCAACAGTGTAATACTGGTCTAAAAGTAATTCAAGAGACTAATTCACAAATCGTAAGCTTGCGCGATGCAAATATTGATCTTGTTGAAAGAATTAAAGATCAAGTAGAAAGCACGGTTTACAACAGATGTAAATATGTTGTTGAGGAGATATTTCGTACAAATCAGGCATGCGATGCGCTAAAAGTAGATGATTACGATACTTTTGGAAAAAGAATGTACGAAACCCATTACGGATTAAGCAAATTGTATGAAGTTAGCTGTAAAGAGCTCGATTTGCTTGTTGAGGCATCAAAAGAGGTTAGTGGCGTTTTTGGTGCTCGAATGATGGGCGGTGGATTTGGTGGTTGTACCATTAACTTAGTTAAGAAAGACCACACCGATGAGTTTATTTTAAAAGTAGGAGAGCAATTTAAGAGGGAATTTGGAATGCTACCAAAATTCTACCTTGTAGAGATATCTAAAGGAGCACATATTATAAGTTAAGTGAAAATTAGGGTTGGTTAAGATTAGTTTTATCATTAATAGTAACTATACAACCTAACCCTACTTAAGCCTTAAATCTAAAATATCTCCTTTTACAGTGTAGCATTCATAATCGCATGAACTCTTATCGAGCTTTTTTGATAGTTCTCGACCATCTACGGCATAAATAACTCTTCCTTTATGCCGGTATTTTGCAACAGCTGAGTAGTACTCTCCGAATTCTACATCAATTGAGTAGTAGGGTGTACTAAATATAGTATCAGTATCGATAATAATTCCGGTATCAATTTTTCCTTTATAAAGCGTAATTGGAATAAACGGGTTTTCAGAGTCTAATGTAACTTCTATTTCAAGATTATAAGTCTCGGATAAGTTGGTATAACACTTAA
>JBPXJX010000022.1:0-3096 GCA_051715525.1 Bacteroidales bacterium | reverse complement strand
TATAGATAATCTTAGTTAAGTTACTCCCAAACCTAAACGAATCCTTTATTTCTTTTCCAATGCTCATATTCCAACCAATGATTGTAGTTTTCTTTATTAAAAATTTTTAATAAAAAAGATCCTTTCTGCGCTGCCAGTACTTAATTAGTATAAACCCAAATAACATACCACCCAGGTGAGCAAAGTGTGCCACATTATCAAACTGAAAATTACTAATACCCATAAATAGTTCAATTACACCATAACCAATTACAAAGTATTTAGCTTTAATGGGAATAGGTGGGAATAGTAGCATTAACTGTGTATTTGGGAAAAGCATTCCAAAAGCAAGTAATACACCAAATACAGCCCCAGAGGCACCAACAGTAGGGGTGTTTATTAAAGTTGTTAGCTTAGCCATTTGTGGATCAGCAAATGTTTTACCTTGTTCCCAAAGCGACATACCTTCTTTAAAAACGTAATCAAGTTGCTCAGATGATAGTTGAGCTTTAACTGAAGAAATTTCAATGTAATTTACTAAAGTATGAAGAACAACTGCACCCAAGCCAGTTACAAAATAGTAAAGGAAGAATCTTTGAGAACCCCATACCTGCTCAAGTATTCTACCAAACATCCATAGGGCAAACATATTGAAAAAAAGGTGTGTAATATCAGCATGCATGAACATGTGAGTGATAAGCTGATAGGGCCTGAAATAATCAGACTCAAAATAGAATAGTCCAAGGTACCTTGTCAAACTATCAGGTAACATGCTTCTTGTCAAGTATGTTGCAAGAAGCATTATTGCATTAATAATGATAAGATTTTTTACTACTGGCGGAGTGCTGCCAAAATTTGGACGTTGATACATACCTATTGCATTATTTTATTTATGCATAGAACAAGCTTTTTTCACAATTTGTTCTATACAACTATCTAATTGAAATTTACACAAAATTAGGAAAAAATGGGCTTACTTGAACCTTTTCTCCAATTCATCAAGGCTAATTATCGTTAAAATTGTCTTTCCCTCAGGCGAAAGGTTTGGGTGTTGGCATAGGAAAAGTTTATCAACTAAATCTTGCATCTCAACGGTAGTTAATGTTTTCGTGTAGCCTATTGATGCAGCCTTAGCCATTGATGCAGCTAATCGTTGATGCGAATCGCTTTGCAAGGTTGTTTGTTCCTCCTTAAGCGAGGTTATTATATCTTCGATAAACTTAACAGGATCGGCAATTTTAATATTAGAAGGTAAACTATTAACCGAAATGGTATTATGACCAAGGCTACTTACCTCAATACCCAATGTTGACAAATCTTCGAGCGATTGCATCAGCAGGTTGTAATCACCCGCATTTAATTCTATCGCCTGTGGGTAGAGCTCTTTTTGGGCTACTCCTTGTCCTGAGGATAAATTCCCTTGGTATTGTTCATATAGAATGCGCTCATGCGCATATTTTTGGTCAATAACCATTAGCCCCGATTTAACCGAGGTAATTATGTACCTGTCCTTAAACTGAAAGAATCGAGAGGTTACTACTTCATCAACATCATCAAAACCCTTTGAACGGAATGTTTGAGTTACAGGGTTTGAGGTCTCGAATCCTAAACCTTGATTATCCTGATAAAGTTGTTCCCAACCCTTGCTCGATGGTTTATGGTGAGTAGAACCCTTGGCCGAAAAACTAGGTTTTTCATCATCAAAGGGGTTAAATGCTGAATTTATCTCGATTTCAGGAGCATTTACAGGTGCGCTTTTAGGGAAGAAGGGAATATCTATTACCTGCTGAGTTTCAAAATCGATGGTTGGCGCAACCGAGAACTTACCTAGCGATTCTTTAACTGCAGCATGAACAATTTGCCAAAGAGTACGCTCATCTTCAAATTTAATTTCAGTTTTGGTTGGGTGGATGTTTACATCTATTGTATTCGGGTCAACCTCAAGGAAGATAAAGTACGGCGGAATGCTTTCTGCAGAAAGTAATCTGTCATATGAGTTCATTACTGCTCGATGCAGGTAAGGGCTCTTGAAATATCTATTGTTGACAAAGAAAAACTGCTCTCCAGCGCTCTTTCGCGCGCTTTCGGGGCGGCCGATAAAGCCTGTAATTTTGGTTACTGTAGTATTGGTTGAGCAATCGAGGAGCTGCTGATTCATGTTCCTGCCAAATAGCCCAACGATTCGTTGTTTTACCGATGATGAAGGTAGATTGTAGATGTCGACTCCATTATGAATAAGTGTCATTGTTATTCCTGGGTTTGCCAAGGCTACCCTTTGGAATTCAGCAATGATATGTTTTAGCTCAAGCGATGAACTTTTTAGGAATTTTCGACGAGCAGGGACATTGAAAAAAAGGTTTTTTACGCTAAAATTACTCCCAGATGGGCAGGCTATGGATTTTTGCTCTTCGAGAACTGAACCGTTAATTCTAATGTATACCCCTAATTCATCTTCTATTCGACGTGTTTTTAGCTCAACTTCGGCAATAGCTGCAATTGAGGCTAGCGCCTCACCCCTAAAACCCATAGTTTGAATAGAAAATAAATCGGCAGCTTCTTTGATTTTCGAAGTGGCATGACGCTCAAAGCTGAGTCGGGCATCTGTTTCGGACATACCGCAGCCATTATCGATAACTTGGATTAACGCTTTACCTCCATCCTTAACAATTACCTGAATTTGAGAACTCCCCGCATCAACTGAGTTTTCCATTAGCTCTTTAATTGCAGATGCAGGTCGTTGAACCACCTCACCAGCTGCAATTTGATTTGCAACTGAGTCGGGAAGAAGTTGAATAATATCTGACATTCAGTTTTTGTTTGGATAGTTGTGTAGTGGCGATATGCCTTTATTTGATTTACAAAAATAGATAAATATCTGTTTTATATCAAAATTGAATAATTCCTATGGAATAAAATCATGTTGGCATCGTTTTATTTGATAAACGTTTAAAACTTATTTATAAATATCAAAAACAGCTGTTACATATTTAATAAAACTAGTTTATCTTTGATTTGAATTTAATGTAATTATTATTATTGATAATCAGATGTTTATGTGGCTTGATTAAGCTTGTTTAAGTATATGCTAAAATATTTTAAGTTTCAATTAGTTGCTTT
>JBPXJX010000021.1:0-4585 GCA_051715525.1 Bacteroidales bacterium | reverse complement strand
TTAGATTTATTTTCAACACTTTAGAAAAAATTCAATCATCTAATCCAGAAGATGCATTAAAATTTATTAGTGCAGAGTTTAAGAATGAAAATAAAATTTTAGTTAATTTCTTTAAGTATTTTAAAGAAATTGAAAGTATAAAATATCCACTCCATATGGAGTGGATTGATATTCATAAACAGAAAAGAAGTACAACTATCTCAAGTAGCGAAGCAAACATCTATGCTTCATATTTTGGAATTAATCAATTGAAAGAATTAAAAGATATTCAGTTGCTTGGGAAAATAGAAATGATTGATATATCTAATAATGATCCCAATAAATATCGAATTAAATTTGTTGTTGATGAAAGACAAGATGATTATCTAGATTATAGTGATGATTTAAAGGATACAAAAATAATTTCAGCATTTTTCATTCCTGAGTTAAAAGATGAAATCATAAAGTCATTTGAAATGACCATTAAAGCTAGTTTCAATAGACTTAGTAAATTCAATCAAGATACAGAGAAAGAAGAACTTGTTTGGATTCTTTTTAATTTGGAGAAATAAAAAATATGAGTAATGCTTTATTTAAATCAGGAGAATTATTTGAAGAAATAATTATGTATCTATCAATTATTAGATATATTTTTCATTCGAATAATAAACATGGTTTGTTAAACTCTAACAAACACGCAGAATCATTTTTTCAAGAATTACTAAATCTTATTTACTCTTTAGAATTAACAAATTTGAATAAAATTAAAAAAAACTATCCTGCTATTGACCTTGGAGATACATCCAATAGAATTTGCTATCAAATCACAGCGGAAACTAATTCAAATAAATTCAAAGATACTTTAGAAAAATTTGAAAAAAATGAATTATATAAATATTTTGATGAGATTAGATTTCTACTTTTAACTCACAAGAAAGAATATAACTTTACAGTCCCGAAACTTTCTGGTGTCAATTTTAAAATAAGTGAACATATTATTGATATTGATAATATTATTGATGATATAGAAAACAAAAGCCTTGAAGTGCAAAAAAAAATATGTCATTTACTCAACCGGGAATTAGAAAACATAAAACAAATCTTTGCAAATCAAAATAGTCTTTTAAGAAATATAAAAAAATTTAGTATTATAAAACCAAAAAACGCTTATAGCTTCTCTATTTTTGTAAATGCAGGGCATGATTTAGATTTCAGTTCACAGTTAAACAGAATCAATCAATTTCAAAAAATATTGAGTACATTAAATCATTATTCAAGAGAATTTCTATGTGTGCTTATTGAAAGAAGTCAATTACCAAGTCAATTATCATCATTATTAGAAGTTAGTCCTTTAGATATTCAAGGTCATCTAAATCTTACTGAAGAATTAACATTTGAATACTATAAGTTATTATCACAAAAAAAATTAGTCAAAATAAATGATGATGAATCTGATGTATTAAATTATAAGAATATTATTCTAGATTATTATCTGGATCAATATTGCGATTTATTTGATATGCTAAAAAATTATTTGTCAGAAAAAGATAATTATAAAGAAAAATTAAGAAAATTAATAATAAACGGTGATTTCACTGTTCTAGATTAAAGCCAAACAACCATGCCTTTCAAGCTGACTCCCTTCGGTCGCACCTTAAAGGCGTTGTTGGCAGGAACAGCAGAGCGTGAAAGCTATAATTCATGCGCTTTTCAGCGATTTGCAAATCTGAGATTTGAGTGTTATCCTGATCGGTATAATACCTTTTAATAAGCGCAGGAGGGGATTCTGATGAAAAGGCTCTGCTGTCCTGCCAACACCGCACCCTCTCGACTGGCGCGAGAGGTAATCTATATTGTTCCAATTCAATACTTCACTGGAATAGAGTCAAAAATGGCAATAAGCTTATGAATTATACAGAAAACGCATTGAAATTATTTAATGAAAAATTTAAAAATATCAAACCTATTTTGTCGTTAAATTGTCAACTAGAATCTAGAAAAATTAATTTTTTTAAATTCTCTGATAAGAGAATTTTTGAAAAAAATTGTTTTGTATTTTTTACAAATACAGAAATTATTTTTACTTCTGTTAAGGATAATGCAACGCTAATTTTAATTGACCGATTTGATTACGAATATGTATATAAATTTAACTACCAAAATCAAATATATCAAGATAAATCTCTGTATTTTGAAGTATCAAAAGTTTATCAAGATAGATTAATTCAATTTGTAACATCAAAAAGAAATTATATTTTAAATAATTTTAAGCAATTCGATTTTGACACTCTTTTGAAAATTTTTTATAAAACAACTGAAATTGATATCTATAAAGAAAATGAATATACAGAACATATAACAGATAAAAATTTAATTAAAACAAAAATAGCCGATATTATTGCTGGAAATGGTTATATACTTTTAACTAAAGATACATTAGTTCTTTGTAGAACGGGTGCTGAGTCATATTCGTTTGGCGGAGGAGTTAAAATTAAAAAAATCCCATTAGATACTATTAGTGCCATTGATGTTCGGAAAGCAACAGTAACAACAGATTTAGAAGTTACTATTCCAGGCTCTCAAGAAATAACTAATTCTGTTGAAACCTTTACAAATAGAATGTTAAATGAAAATTTATTTATGTTCCCAATCCAATCGTTTTCAATGGTATCTAAGTTTGCAGATCTTGTAATGGAATATAGATTAAAGCTTATCGATAGTAGAAATAATAAAGAAGTTAGTCGAAATAGAAAAAATGAATCCATTCCAAATCAGATTAAACAACTGTCAGAATTGAGAGACCTTGGTATTCTTTCTGAAGAAGAATTTCAAATCAAAAAAAATGATTTGTTATCCAGAATGTAATAAACATTAAAAAGAATTTATTTAAATCTATTGTTAAACAAATCAGAAGCTAAAAAAATAAACAAATTAGTTGCCTCTGTTTTTCTTCATATTATGATATAAATTTTTTGAATTTCATTTTTGTGGGGATTAAGATTTTGTCTAAGTGTTCTTCTTGCGGTAAAATAATAATTTTCGGTGGAATTAAAATTCATGAAGGAATATTTTGTTCTGAGCCGTGCATAAAAAACTTTGGTAAACCTAAATTTCATGAGGATAAAACTCATCGTCCACAAAATCTTAATTATTCTGAATATTTAAATGATAAAAATATAATTAAAAACAAAATTACTGAAATTACAGCTTCAAATGGTTACCTTCTTTTAACTAAAGATACATTAGTTCTTTGTAGATCAGGTGCTGCGTCATATTCGTTTGGCGGAGGAGTTAAAATTAAAAAAATCCCGTTAGACTCTATCAGTGCAATAGATGTTCGGAAAGCTACTTTAACAACGGATTTAGAAGTTACTATTCCAGGCTCTCAAGAAATAACTAATTCTGTTGAAAATTTTACAAACAGAATGTTGAATGAAAATTTATTTATGTTTCCAATTCAAATGTTTAATAATGTATCTAATTTTGCTGATCTTGTTATGGAATGTAGATTAAAGCTTATCGATAGCAGAAGTAATCATGTAGTTAGTCGTGATAAAGAAATTAATTCTATTCCAAGTCAGATTAAACAACTGTCAGGATTGAGAGACCTTGGTATTCTTACTGAAGAAGAATTTCAAATCAAAAAAAATGATTTACTATCTAGAATGTAATGAATTAACTGGTTAATCATGAAAATCAGATAAATAAATACCCAAACAACAGATAACTGATACTTTTGGAATTTAATATAATAATATATGCAAAAAATAACAAAAATAGAATATGATGAATATAAAAATTCTCTAAATAATGCAGCCTTATATTTTAAGCTCGCTTTTGGACTAACTGCTACTCCACCTAAGATTGAATATCTTCAGTTCTTCTCTTATGGTCAACACGTAGCAAAATTCGAAGAATTATTCCTTACCTCAGACGAAGAGAAATATGCTTTTCCGATGCTTGAGCATTGTGCTACTTATCTATGTGTTGTTCAAGTACACACAGTACTTGAGGCTATACATGATGATCCTTTTTCAATTTCTGAACCTGAAGTACAATCAGCCTTTCAAATCGCAAGATTAATTCGTAACGCATTTGCTCATAACCCTTTTGCACCTGTTTGGAAGTTTGGTGAAAAATATGAAAACCAATATTATGTTGTGCAGAATGTCATTTCTTTGAAAACATCTGGGTTAAACAATAATTCAGTTACTCGAAAACACTATGGTGGTCCATTAGCAATACTAAGGCTTTTAGAGTTTACCTGTGAAGTTTTGCAACGCCATTATATTGAGGCGTTATAACATCTCGTTCAGCCCCCCATGTCAGCTCAATTAATTCACCATTTTATGTTAAAATAATGAGTATGAAAGCGCGTTACCTCAACCCCTTCACAGACTTTGGCTTCAAGAAGCTTTTTGGCGAAGAAGCCAGTAAACCCCTGCTGAAAGATTTTCTCAATTCCTTGCTGCCGCTTGAATACCCAATAGCTGATCTGAACTTTCGCAATGCAGAGCAATTGGGAGCAGAGCAAGAAGACCGCAGAGCGGTATACGATATTTACTGCCAAGACACCCAGGGCAATTATTTCATCGTTGAAATGCAG
>JBPXJX010000020.1:0-3649 GCA_051715525.1 Bacteroidales bacterium | reverse complement strand
CTAAGTTTGAAAACTATGTCCCAAAAACCAAATATGTCAAGAAATCAACCTTTCAAACGCATTGCATAATTGGGAATGTAGCATACGATTTACAGGATCCTAAACGGATTGGAATGCACTTATTAAATAATATGCTCGGAGGTCCTGGGCTTAATTCACGTTTAAACCTTGCCCTTCGCGAGCGCCATGGGTATGCATACAATATCGAATCGATGTACAACCCATACTCCGACACCGGTCTATTCTGTATATACTTTGGAACAGATAAGGGAAATCTTGATAAGTCGATATCGTTAGTTAATAAAGAGTTAAACAAGGTAATGACTCGGAAACTGGGGGTTATGCAACTTTTTAAAGCAAAGCGCCAGTTGATGGGTCAGCTGGCTATTGCATCCGACAGTAACGAAAACCTCATGCTTTCTGTAGCAAAAAGTTATATGGTTTATAACACTGCCGACAACTTAGATGTAATCTACTCTCAAATAGATAATCTATCGTCATCTGATTTACTTGAAATAGCTAATGAAGTACTTGATCCAAAAAAACTTTCAACCTTAATTTATAAGTAACAGCAATGATTGGTCAGCCCAATAACGATTTAGAGCAATATCTCGATATGCATACTTCACCTGAGGATGCTATTCTTTATGAACTATCAAGACATACCAACCTAACTGCTCGTAATCCACGAATGCTTAGCGGCAATCAGCAAGGGCTTTTCATTCAAATGCTTTGTAAGATGCTGAAACCAAAGAGAGTACTCGAAATTGGAACTTTTACTGGCTACTCGGCAATTTGCATTGCCCGTGGCATCATGCCTAACGGCATTTTAGATACCATTGAGGTTAACGATGAGCTAGAAGATACAATCACTTCTTTTTTCAATAAGGCCAAGGTAAATCATAATATTAATCTTCATATTGGTGACGCAATAAGTATTATTGATACGTTAGATAATTTGTACGATTTAGTATTTATTGATGGCGAAAAGCGCGAATACAGTAAGTATTATAACAAGGTGTTCCCAAAGGTTAAAGTTGGCGGATACATTATTGCAGATAATGTACTTTGGGATGGCAAAGTGCTAAACCCTGATCCCAGCGATGAACAAACCAATTCAATAATGGAATTCAATAAGATGGTTCAGAACGATAACCGAGTTCAAAATGTAATCCTACCCTTACGTGATGGCTTAATGCTTATACAGAAGCTTAACGATTAGTATTTTCTTCCTTATTGATTTATTCATTGTAACTTTTGAAGCTTAGTAACGTCTTTTTCATGTCCCATTTTAACTTTACACTAAAGTTATGGCTTGATAATTGCTATGTTATTTATGTATTCAAAATATCTAACATTTAAATATAAAATTATGATTAAAACATTACTTATCACTTTGCTGATCTCAACACAAGCATTCGCCCAATCTAATATTGATAAGGCTAAAAAATTGTGGGAGAATAAGAATAATGCTGAAGCAAAAAAAATACTTATAGCTATTAACGATGAGCAAAAGGATTATGCTACTGCACAATACTATCTTGGAAGAATATCATTTAGTGAGCAGAATCTTGATGATGCTGCTGAATTCTTTGAAGAAGCAATAGATGCAAATGACAGAATTGCTGAATACCACCTTTGGCTAGGAAATGCATATGCCAATATAGTCCCAAATGCTAACAAGCTTAGACAAGGAATTCTTGCACCAAAAATGAAAAGCGAATGGGAAAGAGCTATTGAGCTAGATCCTAAAATGTTAGACGCTCGCATTTCATTAATCCAATACTACCTACAAGCTCCAAGTTTTATGGGAGGTAGCATCGACAATGCAAAAACGATGGCAAAAGAAGTAATGAAATCGAACCCTGCTGAAGGGCATATCCAAATGGGCAATATCTTTTTTAAAGAGAATAATATAACCTCGGCTGAAAAGGAGTACACTGAAGCATCTAAACTCGATCCAAACTATTCTAATGTTTTGGGCTCCTTTTATCAAAGGCAAAAACAGTATGATAAGGCCTTCGCGTTTTTTGAAGATGCTGTAAAGAAAAATCCTGCTGACTTTAGTTCAATTTACCAAATAGGGAAAACAAGTGCTCTTTCGGGTCAAAAATTAGATCGAGGCGAGGAGTGTCTTAAAAAATACCTTTCCTATAAACCTAAAAATAATGAACCTGGCCATGCTGGAGCCAATATGCGCCTTGCGCAAATATATGAGAAACAGGGTAAGAAAGAAGAGGCTAAAAAGTTATACGAAAGTGCATTTAAAGCTGACTCAAAACTTAATGAGGCAAAAGAGGGTTTCGAGCGACTATCAAAATAAACATTTTTGAAAAATAATTGAACAAACCATAATTAGACTTGTTTAAATGCTAAAGTCTGATTATGAGCACCTATACAATCAAACAGCTTGAACTCGTTTCTGGGATAAAGGCGCATACCATTAGAATGTGGGAGCGCCGTTATAACCTTTTCACACCACATAGAACTAATACAAATATCCGCAGATATACAGCTGAGGACGTTCAGCTTATTTTGAACATTTCACAACTGCTTCGAAATGGTTATAAAATCAGCAAGCTTGCATCAAAACCATTTGAAGAAATTGTTCAGCTCACTCTGAACAATTCGAATAAAACCTCTATTTCGGCAGAAATGGAGCTTGAGCCTCTATTTATTTCTCTTTTTTCTTATGATCAGGATAGTTTTAAATCAGCCTTAATGAAGAAGATTGAAGAAAAAGGCCTTGAATCAACTTATGAATCTATTTTACTTCCACTTTTATATAGGGTAGGCATACTTTGGCAAACTGGAATGCTTAAAACAACTCACGAGCATCTGGTAACAAACATTATTAAACACCTATTAATATCAAACTACGAAAGCCTAAGTGAACCTAAGCCCAAAGCACCACTTGCTGTATTCTTTTTGCCAGAAGGCGAATATCATGAAATTGGCTTGCTCTATTTTGCCTATTTAGCCAAAAAGAAAGGGATGAAAACGATATATCTTGGGCAATCAACCCCCATTGAGGACGTAATATCAACTTCATTAGAACTTAAACCATCAATATTGTTCACCTCTTCAAGCACGGCTATATCAAAGATAAATCTTAACGATCTGACCAAAACTGTTCGTAAAAATCTTAAGAAATGCCACTTGTGCATTACAGGATATAAAACTAATCAGGATAGATATAAACTACCAAAAGATGTAATCCTAATTTCAACTTCTGAAGCGTTTATTAGAATTGTAAAAAACGCATTAAAAGAACAATAAATAACATATATAGTTCGCTTACAACACTTTGAGGTTAATTAATGTTGTTAAAGCAATTCTCATTAACTCTTAAACAGTATCATGCTGATTATCTTAAATTTAGATAATTGCTTTGAATTTTTTTTTATTTAGAACTAATTTAAACAATAATCATAAACCATCCATCCAACAAGGCTCATATTTGACTCTTATTTAGAATTGATTTAGAAAATGACCCAAATCACCTACCTCGATTAGGTTTTTGTTCAATCGCGCTTTAAATTTGCTTAAACAATTTATTAAGATTTAGTCTAAATAATAATTAAAAAATATTAAGCTATGTCACAAGCAGAATTTAATACCGCACTTATCGGACTAGAGCCAAATCTAA
>JBPXJX010000019.1:0-3192 GCA_051715525.1 Bacteroidales bacterium | reverse complement strand
TTAGATTTTAATGGTAATTGTGGCATGAAATAAAGGTTTAAACAGTAAAAAATGGCAGTTTAAGAAAATGTTTGAATTGAATTATAGGTTTAACATTATGGTAAATAGGTAGATATGAATATTTATGTCAATTCGTCATGTTTGAGGCTTGGAAATAGAAAAATCTCCATAAAGATTAATCTAATTTGGGGTTAATTGAATTAATACCTTAATTTTGAGGTTTTGAAATACGTTAACTAATACAAAAGTCTATGTCGACCGAAGGCAAAGCAAGGGTAATCACCACTCACGTGTTAGGTGAAATGAAACTTAGGGGCGAAAAGATATCGATGCTTACAGCATACGATTTTTCAATGGCTCGAATTCTCGATGCCGCAGGTATTGATGTTATTCTTGTTGGCGATTCAGCATCGAATGTAATGGCTGGTTATGAATCAACTCTTCCTATAACGCTTGATCAGATGATTTACCACGGATCTTCTGTGGTGCGTGCCATAAAGAGAGCCTTGGTTGTTGTTGATATGCCCTTTGGGACATATCAAGGAAACTCCAAACTCGCGCTTAACTCAGCTATTCGAATCATGAAAGAGAGTGGAGCTGATGCCGTTAAACTTGAAGGAGGAAGAGAGATTGTTGAGTCTGTATCAAGAATTCTTTCGGCAGGTATTCCGGTTATGGGTCATCTAGGATTAACTCCTCAATCTATTCATAAATTTGGAACCTACGTTGTACGTGCAAAGGATGAGGATGAGGCTGATAAACTTGTTGAGGATGCTCAGATATTACAGGAGACAGGCTGTTTTGCACTTGTGCTTGAGAAAATACCGGCTAAGCTAGGCGCAAAGGTTGCCCGTGATTTGAAAATTCCAGTAATAGGTATAGGTGCCGGTAATGGAGTTGATGGTCAGGTGCTTGTTACGCACGATATGCTTGGGATTACTCAAGAGTTTTCGCCACGTTTTTTAAGGCGCTACCATAATCTTTATGCCGAAATGCTTGGAGCATTTCAATCATATATCAGCGATGTTAAAAACGTCGATTTCCCAAATGAAAAAGAGCAATACTAGAAAAAAAGATTATGACATTTACCGCTGATCGCATACTGTTTGAGGATAATCACATTATAGCCATCAATAAAAATAATCACGATATCGTTCAAACCGATAAAACTGGCGATGAGCCATTAATTGAACAAATTAAGGCTTTTATTAAGGTGCGCGATAAAAAGCCCGGAAACGTTTTTCTGGAGGTTATTCATCGAATCGACCGCCCTGTGAGCGGAGTGGTACTTTTTGCTAAAACTAGTAAAGTGTTGCCTCGAATGAATAAACTTTTTCATGATGGTTTGGTGAAGAAGATATATTGGGCCATAGTGAAAAACATGCCACCCAAAGAAAAAGGAGCATTAACCCATTATTTGCTTCGAAATACTAAGCAGAATAAATCCTATGTTTACGATACTCCCAAGCCAGAATCAAAGGAGGCAAGGCTAAACTATAGGGTTGTAGGCAAAACTACAGCATATTTTATGCTTGAAATTGAATTGCTTACCGGACGACATCATCAAATCCGAAGTCAACTGGCAAAAATTGGATGTCCAATTAAAGGAGATCTTAAGTACGGTTTTCCACGATCAAACCCTGATGGAGGAATACATCTTCACTCTAGGTTGGTTAGTTTTACTCATCCTGTAACTGGTGAGGCTATCGAAATAATTGCTCAGCCCGCAGATGATATATTATGGAATGAATACTTATATTTGAAGTAAAACTAGGCGATGGGTTATAAGGTACTTATTATTAGTGATGCACCGAAACTTGTAGTCGAAATCGAAAGCCTTTTCGATTCAACTGATGACTTTCTCCTTTTGGGCATCAATAATACATCCTCGAACCTATATGTAATAAGCGATTTTTCGCCTGATGTTATTCTTTTTGATGCTCGAAGTGTTGACGAAGAGTTAACCCGACAGATTACTGATATCAAGGTTGATGGTATAACATCAGATATACCAATAATTGCTATACTTAGTAAAAGCGCAAAAGAATCACTTAACCTATTTCATGCTGGCATTGAAGATTTTATAAACTACCCTTTTGCAAAACATGAGCTTATTCAACGCGTAAAGATTGCCATTCAGCGTGGTCATATTGTTGATAAGCTCAGAAAGCAAGCCGCTCAATTTGGTGATGTGTCGCTTGCTGCCAATAGCGCGGGGAACTCAATTATGATTATCGACAATACTGGCGAAATTGTTTGGGTAAACGGAGGTTTCGAGCGCTTGTATGAATGTAAACTTAGCGAGTTTAAGGTGCTTTTCGGGAAAAACCTTTTCGATTCAAATATCAATAAAGTTACCTACGAGGCATTACAGCGATGTCGACAATCGGAGGATTATGTAGTTTACGATAATGAGTGGGAAACACCATCGGGGAAGGTGAAGAGCATTCAAACTACGCTCACTCCGATTTTTGACGACTTTGGCAAGTTTAATAAGATAGTTGTGATGGAATCGGATATTACCGATTTAATCGAAACAGAGAAGGCGTTGGAGGAGAAGCACGACCATCTTTTAACCCTTACCGAGCATCTCGAAGATGCAAATAACTTGCTCGATGAGCAAAGGCATGAGATTGAAACCCAGAAAGAAACTGTTGAAAAGGAAAAATCCAAAACCGAAGAATTACTTCGTAACATTCTCCCTTGGGAAGTAGCCCGTTCATTACAAAAGAAAGGGGTTTATAAACCAAAGAAATTTAAGGAGGTTACCATCCTGTTTGCTGATTTTGTTGACTTTTCTAGAATATCATCAACTTACGATGACGCAGAGGCATTGCTTGATGTGCTGAGCGAGTATTTCGAAGCATTCGATGAAATTACATCTACTCGATTTATCGAGAAGATTAAAACCATTGGTGATTGTTACATGTGTGCTGGAGGTTTACCACGTGCTAACAGGAGTCATCCCTTCGATATACTTTTAGCTGCATTGCAGATGCAAAAGTTTGTTAAGGAAAAGGCGATAGAAGACGAGAAGAAAGATAATCAGGTTTGGCGCTTAAGAATTGGTATTCACACAGGGAGCGTAATTGCTGGGGTTATTGGTAAGTGGAAGTTTGCCTATGATATCTGGGGCGGCGATGTTAATATTGCGAGCAGGCTTGAATCTTCGGGCGAGGCAGGTGCAATCAA
>JBPXJX010000018.1:0-1171 GCA_051715525.1 Bacteroidales bacterium | reverse complement strand
TCATGCAATATTCCATTTACTAGTATTGATTGGGAGTTCTTGCCATTTTATTTCAATCTATTTTTATGTTCTGCCTTAAGTAAAATTGCAAGAATGATATCCTTACTTTGGAAAAACGAATTCTTTTGGCAAACTTTGCTTGCAAATCAACTAGGATAGAACTATGACATTAATAAAATCAATATCCGGAATTAGAGGCACCATTGGCGGAAATGTTTCCGAAAGCCTAACCCCAATCGATATCGTTAAGTTTTCTGCAGCATACGCCGAGTGGCTTAAAGGGCAATACCCAAACAAGAAGTGTAAGGTTGCCGTTGGGCGAGATGCGCGTATTTCGGGCGAGATGGTAAGCAATATTGTTATCGGAACACTTATGGGCTGCGGAGTTGATGTTATTAATCTTGGTTTAGCAACTACACCTACCGTTGAAATGGCGGTAACTGGTTTAGAGGCCGATGGTGGGCTAATTTTAACTGCAAGTCACAACCCACGGCAGTGGAATGCTCTTAAACTGCTTAATAACAAAGGGGAATTCCTTTCCGATGAGCATGGTCGCAAGGTTTTGGATATTGCTGAAAAGGGAACCTTTTCATTTCCTGAAATAGATGGTATAGGCTATTTAGTTGATGAATCATCTTATTTAGATGAGCATATCGAGAAAATTATTAAATTAGATTTGGTTGATTGCAATGCAATTAAAAAGGCAAATTTTAAGGTTGCTATTGATTGTGTAAACTCAGTTGGTGGTATTGCCATTCCACGATTACTTAATGCCCTTGGCGTTAATGATATTGTTGAACTTTACACCGATCCAACTGGCGAATTCCCACACAACCCTGAGCCACTTCCAGAACATCTTCAGGATATTTCGAAAGCAATGGTTGAGCACAAGGCCGATGTTGGTTTCGTTGTAGATCCTGATGTTGATCGACTTGCAATTGTAAACGAGGATGGCAGCATGTTTGGTGAGGAGTACACACTTGTTGCTGTTGCTGATTATGTTCTGTCAATAAAAAAAGGGAACACTGTTTCAAACCTATCAAGTACTGCTGCGCTCAGAGATATTACCCATAAATACGGTAAAGAGTACTACGCATCGGCTGTTGGTGAGGTAAACGTTGTAACCAAGATGAAAGCCGTAAATGCAGTAATAGGCGGCGAAGGCAATGGA
>JBPXJX010000017.1:0-2826 GCA_051715525.1 Bacteroidales bacterium | reverse complement strand
ATTTCGGGTAGATTAGGCTCTATTGTTGAGCCCAAATTATCAATTGCATTGATTACATATGAAACCGAGAAGTTATCGATATGCTGAGCAGGTTGGTATGCAATGCTCTTGGTTTTACTATCGATGGTTTCGGAGATAATTCGGCATTCAATTAGCTGATTTAATAGCGCTCTCATTAGTCTTACAGGGATTTTAAGATTTTGAGAGAGTTCTAGGGCTGTGAGAGGTCCTTCTCCTTTTTCGAATCGTTTAACAATTAAATTAACAATTAGTAGCGAAATGGTTTTCCGGGAGTTTATGCTTATGCGCTCCGATTCGGCCTCGAATTCGTATAAATCAACATTCTGATTTGCAAACGAAACTTCAGCTCCAAAAAGAACGATCATCCAGCTGACTTGTAGCCAAATTAGTAGCAATGGGAGAGCAGCGAAACTACCATAAATAGCGTTAAATTTTGATACCCCAATTTGAAAATCGATATAAATCCATTGGGTTAAAACGAATGCTGTACCAGCAATGATACCTGAAATAATTCCTGATTGAGGGGATACCTTAGTATTCGGCATAACGATGTACACAACGCTAAATAGTATCCAGATAAGGAAAAGAGGAATAAAATTTAAAGCAAACATGAGGTATTCGCTCACATAACCAATTAACTCAATTTGCTTCCCAATTGTGTCAAGTTGCGTTGCTAGGAATACTGAAACGCTGCTGGACGCGATTAGAAGTATTGGCGCAATAAGCATCATTGATAGGTAATCAGTAAACTTACGGACAATCGTTCTGGGTTTTTCAATTTTCCAAATATCATTAAAGGCTGTCTCTATGCTGCTAAAAATTTTAGAAACAGAGTAGAATAGGAATATAACACCAATCCCAGCAATTAATCCTCCTCCTGTATTCTCAAGCAAAGAGTTTGCAAAAACCACAAGTTTGTCGGCTATTTCACCTTGCCCTTCCAAAGCTACTTTTAGTTCTTGTTCTAAGTATTTGTCGGCACCAAATCCTTTTGCAATACCAAAAGCCATTGCAAGCACAGGTACAATTGACATCAAAGTGTAGTATGTAAGGGCAGAGGCTCTGACAGTCACTTTATTTTCTACTGATCCCCTTAAAGCAAGAATAATTACACGAAGATATTTGAAAATGAATTTCATCTTGGGTGGATACTCTTCGAGTTTAACGCTCCATAGGTCTTTAAGTAAAAACTGTTGAATCTTAAGGTAATATTTAAATACCCTTATGAAAAATCCCTCTTTTTTTGCCATGGCCGTAGGTTTAAAAACAGTTTACTAAGTTAAGTAAATTGCGAATATGTGGATAATAAAAAAGCTGCCGAAGCAGCTTTTTTATTAGTATCTATAATGTTCAGGTTTGTATGGCCCTTCGGGCTTAACACCGATATAGTCGGCTTGTTTCTGAGTTAATTTGGTTAGCTTAACACCAATTTGCTCGAGGTGAAGGCGTGCAACTTCCTCATCAAGATGTTTTGGTAAACGGTAAACATCAATTGCCAAATTCTTAGTCCAAAGTTCAATTTGTGCTAAGGTTTGGTTTGTGAAGCTATTGCTCATCACAAAACTAGGATGACCTGTTGCGCAGCCAAGGTTAACCAAACGACCTTCGGCAAGAACGAAAATTGAACGACCATCGGGGAAGAAGTACTGATCAACCTGAGGTTTAACATTCACCTTTTTAACGTTTGGAGCAACATTAAGCCTATCAATATGTATCTCGTTATCGAAGTGACCAATATTGCAAACAATGGTTTGATCCTTCATGGCAAGCATATGTTCAAGGGTAATAATATCGCAGTTACCAGTTGTTGTAACGTAGATATTGCCCTCGCCTAATGTATCCTCAATAGGTTTTACCTCAAAGCCTTCCATTGCTGCTTGTAGAGCACAAATTGGATCGATTTCGGTTACTATAACGCGTGCACCATACGAACGCATGCTGTGAGCACAACCTTTTCCAACGTCGCCATAACCACAAACTACAACTACTTTACCAGCAATCATAACATCAGTAGCACGTTTAATGCCATCGGCAAGTGATTCGCGGCAACCGTAAAGGTTGTCGAATTTACTTTTTGTAACAGAGTCGTTTACGTTAATTGCGGGTACAAGAAGTTCTCCCTTCTCTTTCATTTGATATAGACGATGAACTCCAGTTGTAGTCTCTTCCGAAACGCCTTTTAGCTCTTTAACTAAACGATGCCATTTCTGGTTATCTTCTGATAAGATTTTCTTTAATAAATCAAGAATAACTTGCTCTTCGTGATTCCCTGCCTTTTTATTTAGAACGCTTGCATCTTTTTCAGCGCTATATCCTAAATGAAGGAAAAGAGTTGCATCACCACCATCGTCAACAATAAGAGTTGGCCCTTTTCCACCAGGGAATGATAGCGCTTGTGCTGTACACCACCAGTACTCTTCTAAAGTTTCACCTTTCCATGCAAATACAGGGATACCTGCCTTTGCTATTGCAGCCGCAGCGTGATCTTGAGTTGAAAAGATATTGCAGCTTGCCCAACGAACATCGGCTCCAAGCTCTTTTAATGTCTCGATAAGAACGGCTGTTTGAATGGTCATGTGTAATGATCCTGTGATTCTTGCTCCTTTTAAAGGTTTTGCAGATGAGTAGCGGGCACGAATTGCCATTAAACCGGGCATCTCTTTTTCAGCAATGCTTATCTCTTTTCGTCCCCATTCTGCAAGCGAAATATCGCTTACCTTGTAGGGTATTGATTCTACAAGTAGTTGTTCCATTTATTTTTTGTTAGATTAATTACAATTCAGTTGAACGCGGCAAAGTTATGAA
>JBPXJX010000016.1:0-3171 GCA_051715525.1 Bacteroidales bacterium | reverse complement strand
TGCCCCATCGGCAGAGCCGACACCAAGTCCTGCTCCAAAAGGAATTTGTTTATGTAGATGTATCGATACCTTTGGTAATTCAGTGTAAGTTTTTAATAGATTATAAGCCTTAACACATAAATTATTCTCATCGGGTTCATTGATTATAATTCCTGTTTGTTTAAAAACAGCGCTTTGACTTTGTTCAGGCGAAGGTACTATTTCAAGGATATCACACAAACCTTTTACCGGAAAGAATATTGTTTCGATGTTGTGAAAACCATCGGAACGGCGTTCTACAATATTTAAACCCAGATTTATTTTTGCATTTGGAAAAGTAATCATCTATTACGATTTATTAGGTTACAAATGTAAGAACGTTTATATAATAGATTAGAATAGCAAGTATAAAGTTATTTACTTTTCATGTAGAAACGGTTCAATTTTTGCTTATTGACATAAACTTCAACATCAATTAATGATGAACAACCTATTTTTTATATACTTTTGTAATGTTATTGTCATATTTTAAAAATGAAAATTATGAAAAACGCTTTAAAACTTGTAATTGTTCTATTACTTTTAAACATAACGGTTGTAAATGCTCAAAAGGATAGCCGTAGATTTAGCATATTTGCCGATCCACAGGTTGCATGGATCACTTCTAATACCAATAAATTCGATCCCAATGGCTCTGTAGTAGGCTTTAATATTGGTTTTGCTTACGACAAGTATTTTGCCGACCGTTATGCAATAACAACAGGATTATCAATTAATAATCTTGGAGGCAATCTAAAATATAAAGTTGATGGAACAATAGAAACTGTTGATAACACTTACGATATTGAATCTGGAATGACTGTAAAGATGAAATCACAATATCTTTCAATTCCTATTGGGCTTAAATTCAGAACCAACGAAATAGGATATTTTACATTTACAGCTCAAGTAGGACTTGCAGGTCACATTCGATTAAAAGGTGTTGTGTGGGAAGATACACAAAAAATTGAAAAAGAAACTGCCACAAAAGAGTTTGCAATTGGTTTTGCTTCATATTACTTAGGGGCTGGGGCTGAGTATTCTTTGGGAAGTTCAAGCAGCATTCAGTTTGGCATTATTTATTCTAATGGTATAACACAATCATTCAAAACAAGTCATGGTAAACTTAGTTACGGAAGTTTATCATTAAGAGTTGGAGTTGTTTTTTAATTAAAAACACATGAAAGTAGCCCTTGCGCAGCTTAACTATATTGTTAACCATTTCGAATACAACAGAGATAAGATTGCGCATGCCATTGAGCAGGCGAAATCAAATGGAGTTGATTTAATTGTATTCTCAGAACTATCTATTTGTGGCTACCCTCCTCACGATTTGCTTGATCGTGAAGATTTTGTTTTAAGATGTGAGCAATCCGTAAATGAATTAGCCCAAATTTGTGTTGGAATAACCGCTATCGTTGGGGCTCCCAGCTTAAATCCTAACCCTAAAGGGAAACTGCTATATAATTCTGCCTATGTTTTAAGCGATGGTGCAGTAACAAGCATCCACCATAAAACGTTGCTCCCAACCTATGATGTATTTGACGAATACCGATATTTTGAGCCCAATACTGAATTTAATATTATTACAGTTAATGAAACAAAGATTGCTGTAACCATTTGCGAGGATTTATGGGACGATCAACCCGTGTCATCAAATTTCTCTAGAGGTAAACTTTATAGTGCTTCGCCCATGGATCGTCTTAAGACTTTTGATCCCGAATTAATTATCAATATTGCTGCCTCACCATTTTCTTACAATAACGCCGATAGGCGTAAGAATGTATTTGTAAGCAATGTGCATAGGTTTGGATTGCCTGTTATTTATGTTAATCAGGTTGGTGCTAATGCTGAGCTAATCTTTGATGGTGGCTCAATGGTACTCAATCGAAGGGGTAAAGTTCTGGAGCAGCTTAATTGTTTTTGTGAGGAAATTAGGATAATTGATACTGATTTATTCGAAACAGGGATCAAATATAAAGAGGATATTGACTCTGAAAGTATCAGAATATCAAAAATTTATGATGCTCTTAAGTTAGGAGTAAGCGATTACTTTAACAAGATGGGCTTTAAAAAAGCTACTCTTGGCCTCTCAGGAGGGATTGATTCTGCTGTTACGCTAGCCATTGCTGCAGATGCTTTAGGAAGTGAGAATATTAGGGTTTTGCTTTTACCCTCAAAGTATTCGTCGCAACACTCAATAGATGATGCAATAACCTTAGCCAAGAAACTGAATGTAAAGTATGATATTATAAGCATTCAAGATACTTTCGATTCATTTAATAAGGGTTTATCAAATATATTCGAAGGTAAAAAGGAGGACGTAACTGAGGAAAATCTACAGGCAAGAATTCGAGGTACTTTGCTTATGGCGCTTTCTAATAAATTTGGACATCTTTTATTGAATACATCGAATAAGAGTGAAGCTGCTGTTGGCTACGGTACCCTTTATGGCGACATGAATGGTGCGCTTAGCGTACTTGGTGATGTTTATAAGTCAGATGTTTTCAAATTAGCATCCTATATAAATAGAGACTCAGAAATCATACCAATAAATACAATTACTAAACCACCATCAGCGGAGCTGCGGCCCGATCAAAAGGACTCAGATTCGCTGCCAGAGTATAGTTTGCTCGATAAAATTCTTTTCAGCTATATAGAAGAGCAAAAGAGTGTGCAAACTATTATTGACGAGGGTTTTGAAAGAAATACAGTTTTAAAAGCTATTCGATTAGTTAATATAAACGAATATAAAAGATTTCAGGCCCCACCAATACTTAGAGTTTCATCTAAAGCCTTTGGCTTTGGGCGTCGTATGCCGCTCGTTGCAAAATGGTAGTTGTTAACTCTGATTTTAAATTACAAACTGATAAATGTTTAACAACATAATTTTATTAACTTTGCTAAATTATCAAAGCATTATTTAAAATGGCTCACCATAACATCGATATCCAGAGTGCTTTTGAAGCTGTATGTGCTCTTTTTTATAACCTTCAACCTGCTGAAAAGGAGAGGCTTAGGGTGAATTTTACTTGTTCTTATATAAAAAGAGGTGAAATAATATTCAGAGATGGTGAGGTTCCTACAGGTTTGGTTTGTTTATATAGGGGAAAAGTTAAAATATTTAAGGAGGGCGTTGGTGGGCAGATCGGA
>JBPXJX010000015.1:0-6995 GCA_051715525.1 Bacteroidales bacterium | reverse complement strand
ATCGATCTTAACGTGCTATTGGACGGATCAAAATGGTTTACAAGAGCATTGTCCTTAAATTGAAAAACTCCTTTACCCCAGCTTGCTACATAGTATTCGCTGGAGTTTTTGGGGTTAAAGTAGATACTAACAGCATCATTATTTTTGTCATCCTCGTATGAGTTCCAGCTATTATCACGAAAAGTATACGTTGCAAAATTATACCACATATTCCCACCGGCACCATCATAACCCCCAGCGGCAACAACTAGATTATCTTTGCTCGCCCCTATTGAAAACGATTTATTATGCAGTGGTCCATTGGGGAATGCAGAAAAAAAACTACCGTCTTTGCGGAACACTAAGCCCAAATACCCATCGGCAACAACAAATGAGCCGTTGTCTAACGCTATTGCCATATTTGGTTTAAACTGCCATGTAAAACTATAAGTATTATAGTTTGTTGGTGCTGAACTTACGGATGTATAGTACGAAACACCTTCGTTTGATGCAACCATTAAGCTACCTAGTTCTGCTCTTATGTGGTTTATGGTATTGTATGGTCTGCCAACTTCACTCCATACTCCAAAGGTATTTACCCAAATAATATCCTTTATTGATTCAGCATTCTTTTCAATAGCAATTATACTTGAGCCAAAGGTTTCAACATCTGCACATTCGGCTGAAGGATTGGAAAACCCACTTTGCACAACCCATTTTTGGTACTGAATAAGAAGCGCGTCATTGATATTGGCCTTTAAAAGGCCTCTTTCGGTAGCTGCATAAATATCGTTGCCCGAGAACTTTATCCTATTCACCCGAATTGAAGTTCCGTTGTCGCCAATAAAATAGGTATCTTTAACTTCCTCCTTTGCAATATCTATAACCACAACGCCAAAATCGGTTGAAACAAATATTAAACCCTCATAAAATGCAAACCCGTTAATTCGCTTACTTCCTTGCATTACCTTATCTTTAATTTGAGGCATTGCAAGAATTCGATTGCTAAATACAAGATCGATATTGCCGTTTAAGTAGCCAACAGCCAAAACATTATTCGACTCAGAATATTCAATAGAGGTAATATCGATATCGGTTAGCCCATCAATACGGCTAATTTTTCCTAACTCACCATTTGATAGTTTATACCAAAAAACACCCGTTGATGTGGCTCCATAAACCTTATCGCTACCTTTTGTGAGAGCTATACAATCGTTATACGAAAAGTGATCGCGCCACTTACCAATTTTTATCTGAGAATAGGATACTGCTGCTATTAGCAAAAAAACAACAAAAGGTAACTTTTTCATTACATTGGGTTTAAAGCATAACCAATAAACTATGCAGCAAGGTGAATTATTATAAGATGAATAAATTAAAGCTTTTGCAAATAGTCAACAAGCGCTATTACAGCTCTGGCTCTGTGACTGATTTGATTTTTTAAATCTAAAGCCATCTCGGCAAAAGTATTTGAATAACCATCAGGCAGAAAAACGGGGTCGTAACCAAAACCATCAGCACCTTTTTCTTCTTCAATAATTTGACCGTTTACAATCCCCTCGAACAAATACTCTTTTCCATCAAGAATGAGAGCAATAACAGTTCGAAATCGGGCTTTGCGGTTTGATATACCCGTTAACTCCTGCAATAACTTTTTGATATTATCCTTAGGATTTTTTCCTTCACCAGCATATCGAGCCGAGTATACTCCTGGTTGTCCATTTAAAGCCTCAACCTCGAGCCCAGTATCATCGGCAAAGCAATTTCGATTGGTTTTATTATAGATGTACCAAGCCTTTTGAAGAGCATTTTGCTCTAACGTATCGAAATCTTCGGGAATTTCTTCAAGAATACCTATCTCGTTAAGAGAAAAAAGTATAAACTTTTCACCAAGTAGATGTTGTACTTCGGTTAGCTTATGCTGATTATTAGTAGCAAAAACTAACTCCTTGAGTGAATGAAGCATGAATTTTTATTAAAGTGGGTTAATGCTCATTACTGGGATATAGCGAGCATTTGATATAATGAACTGCTCGTGAGGTTCAACCACAAAAGTTGATTTGTTATCCGTTTTAGTAGTCATAATTACAATTAAATCGGCTCGTATATTTGCTGCAATATCTAAAACCTCTTCAGCATATGGTTTTTTACCATCAACGGTATAAACATAATATCGAGCACCTTTCTCATCGAGAAAGCGCCTTGCCGAAGCCATATTCATATCAATCTTTGCAAGAAGTTTAGGGTCGGTAATATTTGGTTTAATTAGGTGAAACCTAGAAACGTAGTAATCGCAGAAATATGAGATCCAGCCATGTTTCTCGATATTTTCGGCAGTAAAATCAACAGGAAAAATAACCTCGTCATAGCGTTTATTAATTGGAGGCTCCTGAATGGTAATAAATGGAACTTTGGAGCTGGTAATAACTCTAAGTGCAACTGAATCGTTTAATGTTGCTTCACTCTTAATACGATGCGATCCCATTATTACCATACTAGCGTTTAGCTCATCGGCAACCTTAGCAATATCGATAAAAATATCGCCTTGCCGAACGATGGTATTCGGGAGAATGTTAAACTTACTTTTAGTTTCCTGAGCGATTTTTTCAATCGTCTCTTTAGCAGCAACTAGTTTTTCTGAGCTGTCTACTATATGCAAAAGGGTAACTTTTTCATGAACCACCGAAGCAACACGTACGGCATGCTGTAGCGCAAAATCAGCAACATCAGTAAAATCGGTTGGCACAAGTATTGTCTTTTTTGAATTACTCATCAGAATGTGACTATTAAACGAAAAAATGAATTTCTTTTTTAACCAATTAAAGAATTGCAATTTACTGTTGATCAACGACAAGCAAATATCTACTAAATATGATGGGCAAAATTGTTTTCTATAACCCTTTTTTTTCTGATATTTAGCCTTTTACCATTGAGCAGAAAATCGGTCTAATGTATGACTTTTTCTAGATTTTTTCATAATCTAACCCTCTTTTTTTTGCTAATTATGTTAGCAAATTCGGCTAAACCTTCGGGTTTTGCTAATTCCCATTCAACCCAATATCAGCCTCTGTTCATTGAAATTGTAGGAAAACCCGAATCTTCATTCCAAGGCTATTACTCAATAATTGCTGATAGGGAAAACCGGTTAATTTTAACCACAAATCGCGATATTTATATTTATGAGGGCAATTCTTACAGGCAAATAAGATTTAGTAAAGTCCCTTATATTTCATATAATGGAAACAACGAATTTGTTTTATCGGCAGGGAATGAAATTTTCTCCTTTAATTTTAATAAAACAGGTGAGTTTACAACTAAGAAATTGATAGGTGCAGATGAGAACCCAAATAACCTTGCTTTTACTGAAATCGGCTTTGGGAATGATCACTCTCTTTTTTTAACGACAGGGAGAGTGCTTTGGCGATTTAATGAAACGTTGACACAAATAGACTCTTCAAAACAAACAATATCAATTCATTCAACCCCAAAAGGTGTTGCATTCTACTCTGTCGAAAAAGGTTTTTATGGATTGGAAGGACAATCATTCGCTTTTACAAACAACATCAATAAATTGCTTTCACCTCACGAGAAGGCAATAAGTACAATTTTTGCAGGCTCCTACATTTTTGTTACTACATCAGCAAAGCGTATGATTATGCTAAATGACAAAGGGGAGCAAATAGCTGAAATTAATCAGCAAAGTACAGGGTTAACTGAATTACCAATAGACATAAGCACCTCCGATGATGTTAATTTTTATGCAATCGTAGCAAATAAAGTTTATCGGTTTATAAACCCTTTACTTTTGGATGTATATGGAATAAATGAAAACCTCAGGGGAATAATTAACTCCTCAACAAAAAACAATGGGGAGCAATATATTGCAACCTCTTACGGGTTATATAAAGCATCAAAGAAAGGTGAAAGACTATCGTTCTCGGCCATTGAGTTCGGTAATTTTAAATTGCTTTATCAATCAAACGATACAGTATTTGCAATTGGCGATAAAAATCTAATCATTTTAACTAAAAGGCAAATTGTAAGAGTTTGGGATAAAGATCTGTTTAAAAAATCACGTTTTATCAACGACTCCCCAGCTATATATGAAACATCAAAACAGTTTATCCGATTAGAAATTGGAGAAACCTTTACAAACCAAACCATATATTCGGTTAATAGCGCTTATAATCCTGATGTTAGCACTTTTTTTGTTGGTAAGAATTCAAAAGCTGGGAATAGCCCACTATTTGTAATCGAAAATAGCATTATTGTAAATAATGTATTCCTTGACTCCGACTCTACCCTATGGCTATCGACAAGCAGTAGTTTAATAAAAGTATCGGACAAATATTTGCGCCAAATAAGAAAATCGAAACTAGCGCTTAAAATCTATAAATCATCAACAAACGAGCAAGAGAGAGCAATTATACCCTGTACAAATATTGAAGTTAAAGTAAAACAGGGTGAGGAAGTTACATTTATGCTTGGGAGCTTGGGCTCGAATACCTGGTTGAGCCCCTGTTTTTCATATAAAATTGATAGCGATACCTCAAAGTGGTCAGATTGGGTATCAAAAAACACATTTACGTTTAAGGATTTAAGTTCAGGAAACCATAGAATTGCATTCAAAATAAGAGATGCTTTTGGTCATGAATCTGATGAATATGCTGTATTTGTTAGGGTAATTCCAAGGTTTTTTCAAACGTTGTTAACCCAAATAGCTATTATAATTTTATTATTAATTGTTTTATATGCAATCAACCGTTGGCGCTTCTTTTACTTTGCTCTTGAACGGTTTAAGCTTGAAAGTATAATTAATAGGAGAACAGAAGAGCTGATAAAAGAGAAAGAGAAGACCGATAATTTACTTGCAAGAGTACTTCCTAAAGAAACGGCTTCGGAACTGAAAGAAACAGGAAAAGTAAGCACGCAGAAATTTAACATGGCAACTGTTCTTTTTTCTGATATACAAGGCTTTACTCGAATTACAGATGAATTAAACCCTGAGAACTTAATTGACCAACTTGATAAATTCTTTCTTTACTTTGATTCTGTAGTTGATAAGTACGGGATTGAAAAAATTAAGACCATTGGCGATGCATATATGTGCGCAGGTGGCATACCGCATAAAAACAGAACAAATCCTGTTGAGGTTATCCTTGCTGCTCTTGAAATGCTTCACTACATGCATGAAATTAATTTAGAGCACAGCTCAGATCAAAACATTTGGGATTTAAGAATTGGTATCGATACAGGACCTATAATTGCAGGAGTTGTAGGAAGGAACAAGCTATCGTACGATATATGGGGAACTACAGTAAACACTGCGAGTAGAATGGAATCGTCGGGTGAAGCAGGAAGGATAAATATTTCGGGCAATACCCATATTTTAGTACAAGACTACTTTATTTGCACTTATCGAGGCAAAATGCCCATAAAGAATAAAGGTGATATCGAAATGTATTTTATAGATGGCATCAAACCTTCGTTATCGCTTAACTACAACATATATAAACCGAATAGCGATTTTTTACTTCAATTACAATTCTTACGTTTTGGCGACCTCGAAGAGTTTATTCTTGAAAAGTTAGAGAAAGGATTGCCAAAAAATCTTCATTATCACAATTTAAAGCATACTGTCGACGTTTATACGCAAGTTGAGCTAATTGGAAGGTCAGAGAATGTTAGCTTGGAGGAGCAACTTCTGCTTCAAACAGCTGCTCTATTTCACGATGCTGGTCACCTAATAGATTACAACACCCACGAAGAGATGGGCGTTAAGCTAGCTCGCGAAATACTTCCTCAATACCAATACTCCGAAAGGCAAATACAAATAATTTCAGAGCTAATAATGGTTACAAAATTACCACCAAAGCCAAAAAATCTTTTAGAGGCGATAATGTGTGATGCCGATTTGGACTATTTGGGGCGGGTAGATTTTATACCTGTTTCAAACAATCTTTACAAGGAGCTTCACGAGCATGGTAGAATTGGAACCATTCAGGAGTGGAACGAGATGCAAATTAAGTTTATTGAGAAGCATCAATATTTTACAAATACCGCTCGAAAACTCCGAAACGTTAATAAAAATAGCCAGCTCGAGAACATTAAAAATTGGATAGAAAAAAATAAATTATAAAAATTCCTTGTTGTTTCAAGGTTTTCAATTATTTTTGTTACATTTAACACTAATTTTAAAGTGCAATATCCCTAAAAATTGTTTCCTTATGGATGGCGTTAAAAAGGTTGTACTTGTTCCATGGGATTTTACAGAAGGCTCTAACAATGCTTTGCTCCATGCAATTCAGCTAGCTGCTGCTGCTGAAAATGATATCATGCTTTTGCATATTCTTCCCCGAACACTTATTTATCAGTACATAAACCAGAAGGGAAGTCAGAAGGAGATTCAAGATGCAAAGAAGAGGCTTGAATCGACTGTTGAGGAAATTTATTCAAAACACAAAATTAGACCTCAAACCCTTGTTCTTGAAGGGCATCCCCGTAAACTTGTAAAAGATCTTATTACTAGCGGCGATATTGATATTAACCTCATCGTTTCGTCTAAAATCTATAATTACGCCAAAAAGGATTATCAAGCTCCAAATTTTCTAAAGAATTTAGTGATAAAGGACTTTAATGTTCCCTTTATAATTATTGATGCTCCTCCTGCACACACACACTACATCGAGATTGTAGTACCGCTCGATCATGACCGCAAATACAAGGAAACCGTACATTGGATAATATACCTATCGAAATACTATAAATGTAACATCAACCTGATTAAGCCATATATTTACGACGAAGGCAAGAAAAAGCATATGGCCAACAACATCTACTTTACAAAGAAGATGCTTGATGGGAATAAAATCATTTATGGTATAAAAACAGCCAAGAAAAAAGGCGAATTCCGAGACGAGGTATTCAAATTTGCTCAAAACATTGACTCTGATCTTATCCTTATTATGGCCGATAAGTATGATACGTACGTAAAGAGCACCAAGGTTGGTGGTATT
>JBPXJX010000014.1:0-6144 GCA_051715525.1 Bacteroidales bacterium | reverse complement strand
TTCATTAAATAAGAACTAAATAACCGAAGCATTGGAACGATTTGAGATAATAGCAACCACCATTTTCGGGCTCGAAGAGGTGCTTGCAGCTGAGCTAAAGGAGATTGGCGCAACCAATATCGAGATATTAAGCCGAGCAGTAAAGTTTAAGGGCGATAAGGCGATGCTTTACAAGTGTAATCTTCTTTTGCGAACAGCAGTTAAGGTTTTAATGCCAATTAAAACTTTTTTCGCTGCCAATGAGCAGCAGCTATACGATAATATCAAAAAGATTGATTGGAATAACTATTTCAGCTACAATAGAACTTTTGCCATCGATGGCAGTACGCACAGCGATTATTTTACTCACTCCAAGTTTGTTGCCCTAAAATCAAAGGATGCCATTGCTGATCAGTTTCGCGAAAAGTATAGCATTCGCCCATCTGTTGATCCTGTGAATCCACATATCCGAATAAATGTTCATATCAACGATAGAACTGTTGTAGTCTCAATTGATAGTTCCGGCGCACCCTTGAGCAAAAGGAACTATAGGCTTGAGTTAACCGATGCTCCCATAAACGAGACGCTTGCGGCAGGTATTATTCTTCTTTCAGGATGGGACAGAAAGTCTGATTTCATTGACCCGATGTGCGGATCGGGTACATTTCCCATTGAAGCAGCTCTGATTGCTAATAATATTCCATCAGGTCGAAATCGGAAGTTTGGTTTCGAGACTTGGGGAAGTTATGATGAGGATATGTGGAATGATGTAAAGGCTGAGGCCGAATCAAAAATTATCAACTCGGAGGCAAAAATTTTCGCTCAGGATATTGATAATAAGGCTATAGACATTGCATTTGCAAATGCAAAAAGAGCTGGCGTTCACGAGATGATTACCTTCGATAAGATGGATTTCTTTCACTCCTCGCGCGAAAATGGAAATGCCATAGTCGTTATAAACCCTCCGTACGGTGAGCGTTTACAGGTTGATGAGATAACGAACTTCTATCAGGATATGGGTTCGAGGTTAAAGCATTTCTATCAGGGTTGCGATGCGTGGATTATCAGCTCAAACTATCAAGCATTAAAGAACTTTGGACTTCGAACATCACGAAAGATAAAATTGTTCAACGGTCCTTTGGAGTGCCGTTTGCAAAAGTACGAGTTGTACATGGGAAGCAAGAAGGCAAGCAAGAATGAACCAAAGCAAGGCGAATAGCAGCAACAGTTTAGCGCTAATAGAGATTTAATCAAATATTAAAATCAATAGTATGTTCAGTAATTCATACTTAAATGTAATCGTTAGCTCGGCAGCTGTTTACTTATTTATTACTATTGCTTTTCGGCTATTTGGGAAAAAGGAGCTCGCTCAGCTATCGGTTCTTGATGTTGTATTCGTTCTTCTTATTAGCAATGCCGTTCAAAATGCAATGGTTGGCTCAGATACATCGTTGCTAGGTGGTATCGTTGCTGCATGTACCTTGTTTACACTTAATTTTATTTTTAAGTTTTTACTCTATCGCTTTAAAGGTTTTTCTCATTTTGTTGAAGGTGAGCCATTGATTCTTGTGTCGGAGGGTAAGGTTAAGGACCGAAACTTACGCAAAGCCGAAATATCAACCGATGAGCTAGTTGAGGCTATTCATGAGCATGGGCTAAGGAGCATTCGTGATGTTAATTTGGCAATACTTGAAGTTGATGGTAATATTAGCATCATGTCAGATGATTACAAGAAAAGGAGTGTGAAGAGTGTTGTTAGAAGCAATAAGAATGGAAAGTTTTCGCCTTACAACTTTATAAAATTAAAAAAGTCGAGGAGAAACCTCGACTAAATGTTTAAGATTTAAACGCTTTGCAATACGCTATTTTGCAGATTTAGCATACTCATCAAGCATCATGTGCAAATCGTGTAAAGGTTTTAATGATATCTCGGTTCCTCCCTCACCATTATGATTATAATCGAAGGGATTATCCAAATCCTTAATTAAGAACACCATATAAGTGATTAGGAACGTAATTAACGAAGATAGGAATATCGATGCATAAAAGGGCTCAATTTTAATAAGGATTAGCCCAACAGCAGTTACAAACCCCATTGCTTCTAAAATAGCGTAAGCGGAGCCAATAAAATCAGTATCACGAATGGTATCAATTCTCATTATGAGTTTTCGAATATTATTTTGCTCGTTTTTCATGCGAATTATGTATGCAATTTGAACGCCCTCTTTATCAAATTCGATAAAGAATTCATTCATCTCGCTGATCTTGCCGAGCAACGTTTTGGTTCGCTCTTTCTTGTAAAACCAATCCATCAAAACGTTTTGTAACGATATTTGAAAATCAATAAACTGCTTTGCTGTGTTGGAGTTTTTCGTTTTGTAAATTGTATAAGTATCGTCAAATAGGGTTTTTAACGAAGCGGCCAGCTCGTTGGGAATTTTCTCGCTCTCTTTATAATCCGATAGCACACCGCTAATCAAAAATCCAATAAGAAATATTGTTCCAGCCACAAGGCTTGTGAAAAGGGCGTTTAGTTCCATCACCTCATAACCATAACTGTGAGTAAGGTATTTTAGGAATATAACCAACGCCACAATAGGAGCAACCTTAAAGGCTATTGACCATTTTTGCCAGATAGTGCGTTTCGACTTATGAATAAACTCAGCTGGGTTCATATTAATTCTTTTTAATATCAAGTTTAAAAAATCGTATTGCCATATAAATCACACTCAGAATTGCTAAGAAGATAGCCATTCCAATCATCTCTTTTTGCGATAAGTTTGAGAGGAACCAAAGTATGGTAATTATTGCAAGTATTGGAATTGCAATCCCCCCAGGAATTCTAAATGTTGAATCACCCTTTTCCTTTGCCCCTCTTAGTTTTATTGTTGATAGAGCAACTCCGAGGTAGACTATCAAAACCGATGAGGATGAAAGAATCGCTAACGCTTTAAACTCACCAACAATAGCAAAAATACATCCTAACGAAGAAAACGTAATAATAGCAATGTAGGGTGTAGCATATTTCTTATGAACGAACGATAAAGGAGCTACAGGAATAACTTTATCTTTTGCCGAACGAAATAAAACCCTCGACATATTTAGCTGATCACTAGTCAGGTAACCAAAGGTTGATATTGTTGCGCCAATAATCATAATCATAAAACCAACAGGGCCCATCACCCTTTTGGCAACTTCAGCCAATGGAGTTGCTGTAAAGTTTACAAGCGAATTGCCCAAAACACCCTGTGCAACAATTTGAACGCCTATATATATTATTAGAATTATTAGGAAACTTAACAAAATTCCTCGCGGTACATTTTTATTTGGGTTTTTCACCTCACCACTTACACTCAAACTGCTCTCAGCACCTTGAAAGGCAAAGAAGAGCATTAGCGAAGTTTTACCGATATCACTTAGTGCAGGCTGTTGATTCCACAATAGATTACTGTAAACAACTTCAGTTGCTCCCCAAATAATCAATAATACTAGGGGTATAAGTTTTGCCAAAGTAACTAGCTGAACAAGGGTAATACCCTCTTTAATTCCTCTAATATTAACCAATGCAAGTCCTCCGAAAACAAAAATTAAAAATCCGGCGCGCATATTAACACTTCCAAATACTGGGAATATTTTGGCAAAATTATCAATAAGAATATTCGCCACAGCAGCCGTTGCTAAAAGCGATGTGCCAAAAATCAGAAGGATTGAGGCTATAAATCCAAAGTACTTTCCAAAAGCTGTCTCGATATAAGCATAAGCTCCTCCTGTAACAGAAATCTTACTTCCAACCTCAGCAAAGCAGAGCATGATTAGGGTTATAAGAAAGCCACAAAAAAGGTAAGCAAGAATTCCTGCCGAGCCTAATCCTTCACTTACCAAAGCGGGCAATGCAAATATTCCTGAACCAATAACAACATTTATAATATTTGATGTTATTCCCCAAAGGCCTATTTCGCGTTTTAATCCTTCTTCTGTATTCATTATTAATATATTATAATGATTATGTATTTGAGTTATGCGTTAATCGTCTATCATTAATTTCAAAACGCTCTTGAATCATATGAATAATCTCGTTTGCAGTTGACTCAACTGGTTTATTTGTAACATCAATCACAGTAAATCGCCCACGGCGAAATATCTTCTCGGCCATTTCCAATTCCTCATTAATTGAATTCACATTCAAATACGAACCCGAGTTGAAATCGCCCATTTGACTAACCCTTTTTTTTCTCTGTTCTATTAAATTTGATGGGTTAATAGTTAGCCCAAAAACTCTCCTACCATCAACTTTGAAAAGCTCTTCAGGCGGTGAAATATCTTTAACCAATGAAACGTTAGCTACCTTCCACCCAAACATGGCAAGGTAAATACTTAGTGGAGTTTTTCCTGTACGTGATATCCCAGTTAAAATAATTTCGGCTTGCTCTAGCTTTCGAAGGTTCATCCCATCGTCGGTTGAGAGCGTAAACTCTATTGCAGCAACCCTATCGAAATAATCCTGATTTAATTTACGAAATAGCCCTGGAACCTGAACAGGTTCAGCACCAAGTGTATGCGTAAGATAATCGGAGAGTTGCCCCATTAAATCAAAGTGTGGAACGCTGTTTAGAATACATTGTGAAGTAATAATTGCTCGCATTCTTTTACTTACCATGGTATGAACAACTATTCCGCTATTCTTTTTGGCTTTTAAAATAATATTTATTGCTCGCTCTTCTGAGTGAACATCTGAGTGTACGCTTGTAGGGACCTTAAAATCAGGAAATTGGGCAAGAAGCGAGTTTACAACATTCTCTCCAGTAAGCCCTTTGCCCCCCGAAACGATATAAATATGAGGTACATTCATATTAACCCAATTAATCAATAACCAAATATAAGAGTTTTTCCAATGGGTAGCTATTTGGTCAAAGCATATGCCGTATGTTTCTATATTATTTTATTGAACCCTTTGCTTTGGGTTAATCGCATTAAATATCATAAATTTGGGGAAAACAAAAGTTCGTAGCCATGAAATACCTATTACTACTCATTTTCTCATTTTTATACCTACAATCATTTTCACAATTTGCCTATAATGATTATTCTTCGAAGGAAAAAGAGACTATCTTTTTTGATGATTTTCTTAACAACAATAATAGTTGGTGGGTCGATAATAACGATCAAGCATTAGGCTCTATTGAAGGGGGTAATTATATTTTGGAGTGGAAGGGTGAAATTCCTATTTGGTATAGCTATAAGACATTTAATTTTGATGTTACAAAGGATTTTGAGGTTGAAGCGTCAATTAAGCAGCTTAGCGGTGCTACTCAAAACCTATTCGGTCTATTCTTTAACAAATCTGATATAAGTGAAAGTGGTTTTATAGTAAATGTCGATAATGGCTCGGTTATTTATATCGAAAGAAAGAATGAGGGTAGATCTTTTCTTAAATCGGGTGGAGATGAGAACCCTAATATTAAGGTAACAAGCGACTATAATAAGTTTACAATTCGACGAGTAAATGGCGAGTTTCAGTTTTTTGTAAACGAAAAAAACCTCAAATCAGGGTTTATCAGCGATTTTAATTCTAAAGTATTTGGATTTCAATTATGGTATCATACTCGCATTGCAGTTGATTATTTCAAACTATCATATCTTAAAAAAGCATCAGAATTCATTCAAGTTGCTAATCCTGTTGTAGATACTAAAAAAGTTCCAGCTAAATCGGATATAGATATTGATATTCCTGTTTCTGCAAAGCAAAACCCCGATCGCTTTGCACTTATCATTGGCAACGAAGATTACTCATCGAAACAAAAAGAGATAAAATCAGAAATGAACGTTGAGTTTGCTCGAAACGATGCATCAACATTTAGGGAGTATGCCATTAAAACGCTAGGAATTCCGGAGCAAAATATTACATTCCTGGCTGATGCTACACTTGGTGAAATGAGCCAAGGGCTTGATAAGATGAATAAGATTATTAAAGTTACCGAAGGAAGCGCCGAGGTGTTTTTCTACTATGCTGGCCATGGTTTACCTGATGAAAATACAAAAGAGGCGTACCTAATTCCTGTTGATGTAAATGGTTCGAACTTAAATTATGCATTAAGCCTAAAGAACGTTTATTCCAAATTATCAGAATTTCCAAGTAAACGAGTTTCAATATTTCTTGATGCATGA
>JBPXJX010000013.1:0-5659 GCA_051715525.1 Bacteroidales bacterium | reverse complement strand
TTCAGATGCTTTAACCATACTCTCAACAGGAACAAATTCATACTTGCCATGGAAATTCAAACCTCCAGCAAATAGGTTTGGACAAGGTAAGCCCATATAAGAAAGGCGTGCACCATCGGTACCTCCACGTATTGGACGAACTAATGGTGTTACCCCAACCTGTTCCATTGCCTTGATGGCTGTTTCGACAATATGGTAAACCGGCTCAACCATCTCGCGCATGTTGTAATACTGATCGGTTAGCTCAAGTTTTATAGTTCCTTCGCCATATTTAGCATTGATGAAGTTTGCAACTCTATCAATATAAATCTTACGAGCCTCAAACTTCTCGCGTGAATGATCGCGAATAATATACTGAAACATAGCATTTTCAACACTTCCTTCGGATCTTATAAGGTGATAAAAACCTTCGTAATCCTGAGTATATTCGGGTCGTTCGTTGTATGGAAGAAGTGAATTAAACTCCATTGCTATATGCAATGCATTCTTCATCTTATTCTTTGCATATCCTGGGTGAACATTACGACCTTGAATGTAAACCTTTGCTCCAGCAGCATTGAAGTTTTCGAACTCCAGTTCGCCAATCATACCACCATCAAGTGTGTAGCCAAATTCTGCATTGAACTTTTTAACGTCGAAGTGGTCAACTCCACGACCAATCTCCTCATCAACAGTGAAACTAATGCGAATTTTTCCGTGCTTGAACTCAGGGTGATTAACCATATACTCCAAAGCAGTCATTATTTCTGCAATACCGGCCTTATCATCTGCTCCAAGCAAAGTTGTTCCATCGGTAACGATAAGGGTTTGCCCAACATAATCTTTGAGTTCAGGGAAATCCTTAACCCCAAGAATAACATTGTTCTCCTTGTTAAGAACGATATCTTTGCCATCGTAATTCTCAACAAAACGAGGATTTACATTGGTTCCACTCATATCAGGAGCTGTATCCATATGAGCGAGGAAACCGATTGTAGGAACCTTCTTATCTGTGTTAGCAGGTAGGGTGGCCATTACATAGCCCCACTCATCGAGTGTAATATCCTCTAAGCCCAAGGCTTGGAGCTCCTTTACTAGCAAATTCGCTAAATCGAACTGCTTTTTTGTACTAGGGAACGATGTTGAACTATCATCACTAGTTGTATCGATTTTCACGTATCGTATAAATCGATCTACTAAGTTTTTTTTATTTACCATAATCATAAATTCAATTCAAAATTTGTTAATGCATCACAATATCCACTTTAATCCACCTCCGGCTTAGCCTTTAAAGAGCTATATATTAAATAAAAACCTATTAGAAGTAGCATAAAACCACCCAGCCAAATTGCTGTATTACTCTCTGACCATGAACAAATTAGATTGTGACCCTCTTTTATTTTTGAAATAGCATCGGGAGTAGCATTAGCACCAAGAGCTGCAATTTCATTATCAATCTGGGTGCTTTGGTAAAATTTCATTATCGCTGCAACAACCCCCATTAATGCACCTCCAGCAATAAATCCTGATGCAAGAAGAGTTCCTTTTTCGTGGCGTGAATTGTTTAACTTGCTATCCTTACTTCTTGATTTTACAAACCAAGCAATTGCACCTCCCACTAGTAAAGGAGTATTAAGTTGAAGAGGGATAAACATACCTAATGCAAATGCTAAGGCAGGAATCTTCATAAATGTAAGAATAATTGAAATTACTGCACCAATTGCATACAAAACCCAAGGAGCAGCCTGACCTGACATAAGTGGCTCAATTACAGCGGCCATTGCATTAGCCTGAGGAGCAACTAAAGCATTGGGCCCGGTAAAACCATAAGTTTTATTAAGCACCATAATTACGCCTCCTACTGTTGCAGCAGAAACCAAGGTTCCTAGGAATTTCCATCGCTGTTGTACTGATGGAGTAGTACCCAGCCAGTATCCAATTTTCAAATCGGTAATAAAACCTCCTGCCATTGAAAGAGCGGTACATACTACACCTCCAATTACAAGTGCTGCAACCATTCCTGAAACTCCTTTAAGGCCAACGGCCACCATTACTAACGATGCAAGAATAAGCGTCATCAAAGTCATACCCGACACTGGATTTGTTCCTACAATTGCAATTGCATTAGCAGCAACAGTTGTAAATAAAAATGCGATGATAGCAACAACTAATAGACCGATTAAGGCAAACCCTAAATTATGAACTACCCCAAATTGGAAAAACACAAATACTAGAGCAAAGGCAATAGCTAATCCAAATGCTATGAATTTCATAGAAAGATCACGTTGTGTTCTCTTTTGCTCTTTCACAGCTTCATGCTTACCTGTAATCTCCTTGGCAGCCAAACCAAACGCGCTTTTTATAATACTTGAAGATCTTATAATACCAATGATACCAGCCATAGCAATAGCCCCAATACCGATATGACGAGCATAGGTTGTGAAAATTACCTCAGGAGACATCTGACCGACCATCATAGTGGTATGACCAGTAAAATCAATTACTTGATTCCCAAAAACTAACGACATTAATGGGATTATAATAAACCATACGAATAGCGAGCCAATAGTAATAATGGCTGCATATTGTAAGCCAATAATATAACCAAGACCGAGTAAAGCTGCACCTATGTTCAACTTGAAAACCAACTTAGCCTTTTCAGCTATCTTTTCACCAATTGGCATTACTCGTGTTGTAAAATTCTCATTCCACCAGCCAAACGTTGAAACTATAAAATCATATGCTCCACCAATCAAACCACTAATAAGTAAATATTTTGCTTGGTTTCCACCTTTTTCTCCAGACACTAAAACTTGAGTAGTTGCAGTTGCCTCTGGAAATGGATATTTACCATGCATATCAGAAACAAAATATTTGCGAAATGGAATCAAAAATAAAATACCCAATATTCCTCCAAGCAATGAACTTAAGAAAACCTGCATGAAACTAACTGTTAAATCAGGGTATTTTATCTGTAAAATATAAAGAGCAGGAAGGGTAAAGATAGCACCAGCCACAATTACTCCAGAACTTGCACCAATAGATTGAATAATTACGTTCTGCCCCAAACTATTTTTCATTTTGCTTAAACTAGATATGCCAACAGCAATAATAGCAATAGGGATAGCAGCTTCGAATACTTGACCAACCTTTAAACCAAGGTAGGCCGCTGCCGCTGAAAAAATAATTGCCATAAGCACCCCCATCATAACAGAATAAGGAGTTGCCTCTGCAAATTTTTGGTCGGGTGACATTAGAGGTGTATAAACTTCACCCGGTTGAAGCTCCCTCTGAGCATTCTCGGGTAATCCTTTCGGTTTCTCAACTGGTTCGTGTGACATAGTTTGGTTTTGTTATAGAGTTATTTGGTTATTTGGTTTTCAGTTCTGTAAAGTTTCCAAATGTATAAAAAATAGAGTGTTTGGCTTATCAATTTTAGTGTTTTATAAAACACTTTATTTAATCATAATTCCTGCGCCAAAACGTCCCTTATCTCCTGCCCTAGCCGAGAAAAAGATGTTATTGTGACATTTAGTACAAAGAGATGCTAGTTCGATATTCTCTTCGCTTATACCAGCCTCAATGAGCGTTCTTTTATTTGCCCTCCAAAGATCAAAAACTGGTTTAGAAAACTTCTCATTATTAAGTATCAGTTCTTCTGCATCTTCAAAAGATTCTTTAACAAGTTCAACAACCTCATTGCCCACCTCATAACAACAAGAGCCAATTGACGGCCCAATGCCTACCAATACATCTTTTGGATTAGATCCAAATTCCAATACCATTGCCTTTACAACTTCCAATGGAATTTTTGCAACTGTTCCTTTCCACCCAGCATGAGCAGCACCAATTGCTTTTTTTATAGGATCAAAAAAAAGAATTGGAACACAATCTGCAGCCTGTGTAACAATACAAATGCCCTTACGATTTGTAACCATGGCATCGATATCGCAAAGGTAGGTGGAGCGTTCAAATGCGCCTTTACCTTTATCCTCATCCTTTACAATGGCTACTTTGTTATCGTGTACCTGTGATGCAAAAACGTAAGAATTAGGCTGAAAGCCTAACTGATCTGCAAGATGCTTTCTATTCTTTAAAACGATACCATTTTCAACCTCACCATTTAATCCAATGGTAAAATAGTTTTGAGATGATGGTGGCAAAGACTCATTTCGGGTGGTAATAAAATGCAATATATTATCCTCAAAAGGCTTAAGAAGTTCAAATTGTGCAAATGGAATTGGCTTGGAGTTATCGAATATCATTGCTCTTATAATTTCATCTTTAAGAGGCAAAGAAAGGGAAATGGTTTAAAATGCCCAACTCTTGTTTTAAAAACTTAATTATGTCTGTATAATTTCTAGAAAAAATAACATCATCACTATAAATCTAATAATCTTTTAGTTACGGCAACATGGTAATTTTTCATAAATAATTTTTCATAATTATTGATATATATAATTTACTTATATATATTTGCATCAACAATATAAAACATACAACATATGATCTCAAACAGTTTAATCAAAGGAACACTAAACCCTATTATTCTCAAGCTTTTATCGGAGAATAAGAGAATGTATGGATACGAAATCACCCAAAGGGTGAAAGAGATCTCAGGAGGGAAAATCGAACTTACGTTCGGGGCTTTATACCCAATCCTCCACAAATTAGAGCAAGATGGTGTTGTAAGAACCGAATCGGAAGTGTTTAATAATCGAAATCGAATTTACTACTCGCTCACCGAAAATGGTGAAAACACTGCCAAGGAAAGAATTGCCGAACTAGAAGAGTTCGTAAATACGATTAAGATTCTTCTCCAACCAAATTTGGGTCTCGAATATGCCAACGCTAAGTAAAAATCAAGTTGATATAATCATATCCGATGTTACGAATGAGAGTATCACATTCTCACATCTGGCAGACGACCTAATCGACCATATATGCTGCGAGGTTGAAAACCTTATGAGTTCAGGCAAGGATTTCAACGATGCATATAATATGGTTAAACAACACTTTGAAAAAAGAACCTTACAAAAGATTCAGGAGAGTACCATTTACTTAATTGACAAAAACTATCGACGCATGAAAACGACAATGAAAATTACTGGAAATGTATCGTTGGCAATGCTTGGAATTGGAACAGTAATGAGGCTGCTCCATTTACCAGGGGGCAACATTTTGCTTATGCTTGGCTTTGTAATTCTATGCCTAATCTTTTTCCCATCGGCCATTTACACCAACTACAAAGAGCAAAAGATCAAAGGGTATAAACTATTACACCTCTCAATTCTATTAGGAGGATTCCTATTTATGGCTGGTGTGTTGTTTAAGGTTCTACATCTAAAAGGAGCATCAATGCTACTTATGTCGGGCTGGATATTTATACTATTCATTTTTCTTCCAATCCTTTTGTTTACAAAGCTAAAAGAGGCATCGACAAAGAATGAAAAGAGGATATTAATTCTAGGGATAATAGGCTTAATCATCTTCGAACTATCAACGATGTTCAAGATGTTCCATCTCCCAGGTGCAACAATATTGATGATAGTGGGATCAATAATTCTTGTCACATTCTTTTTACCACTTTACAGCTACTCAAAATTTAGAGAAGAGGGTAAAATAACCGGTCAATTCATCTTCGTAATGATTTGCACAATGTTCTTTTTCCTATTCAGCA
>JBPXJX010000012.1:0-1640 GCA_051715525.1 Bacteroidales bacterium | reverse complement strand
TTTTCGCGTATTGGCGATGGTTCAATGGGCGGAAAGGGGCGTGGACTCGCTTTTGTTGATTCGCTCATTAAGCGAAACTACCTGATGCATAAATTCGAGGATGTAACCCTAACTATTCCTCGCACCGTTGTGCTTAGTACCGATGTTTTCGATGAGTTTATGGAGGTGAATAACCTCTATCCTATAGCCATGTCAGATATTAGCAATGAGGAGATGCTGAGGCATTTTTTAAGAGCATGTATTCCTTCAAGGGTTCATAAGGATCTTTTCTCATTTATAACTGTGGCACGTAACCCAATTGCAGTTCGCTCATCGAGCCTTCTGGAGGATTCTCACTATCAGCCATTTGCAGGCATTTACTCAACATACATGGTTCCTAATCTTCACGAGAACGAGCACCAAATGCTTGAGATACTGGGACAGGCAATCAAGTGCGTTTATGCATCGGTTTATTATAAAGAGAGCAAAGCTTATATGCAAGCAACTCAGAATGTGATTGATGAGGAGCGTATGGCTATTGTATTGCAAGAAGTTGTTGGAACAGCATATGGTCATAAATTCTATCCTAACATTTCAGGAGTTGCCCGTTCGTTAAACTTTTATCCCATCGAACCTGAGGCACCTGCCGATGGAATAGCAAGCGTTGCGTTGGGATTAGGTAAACACGTTGTTGAGGGTAAACCAAGCCTTCGTTTCTCGCCGAAATATCCAAAAAAGATTTTTCAACTATCAATCCCCGAAATGGCATTGAATGAGACTCAGAAAACGTTTCTTGCTCTCGATCTACGTCCATCAAGTTTTGTGCCCTCAACTGACGATGGAATAAATCTGTTGGAACTCGATATACGAGAGGCCTATCAGGATGGAACGCTAAACTTTTTAGCCTCAACTTTCGATAGCGAAAATCATCTTATAAAAGAGGGTTACAATGGTCAGGGTTTGCCAATTATTTCATTTTCTGGTATACTAAAACATACTAAGTTTCCACTTGCTGAGATATTAGGAACTCTTCTTAAACTGGGCGAACAAGAAATGAATACACCTGTTGAAATTGAGTTTGCTGTAAATATGAATGTTCCTGAGGGTCAGCCAAAACTTTTCAGCTTTTTACAAATTCGTCCTATAGTTCAAAATCGCGAGATTATTAATGTTGATATTGATAATATCAAAAAGGATGATGTTATTCTTTATTCCAGCTCATCGCTTGGGAACGGAAAGATACAAGATATATATGATATAGTTTATGTTAAGCCCGAATCGTTTGATAAGGCTCGAACATGCGAGATTGCATTAATCATTGAATCTCTAAACCAAAAACTTGTAAACGAGGGCAAGCCATATATATTAATTGGCCCCGGACGTTGGGGCTCAGCCGATAAATGGCTTGGTATTCCTGTGAAGTGGTCTCAGATTTCAGGTGCAAGGCTAATTGTGGAGGCAGGTCAGGAGAACTACCGAATTGACCCAAGCCAGGGAACACACTTTTTCCAGAATCTTACGTCGTTTAGGGTTGGATACATAACGGTAAATCCTCATGTAAACGAAGGTTATTTAGATTTTGACTATTTGAACAGCGCTAATAAGGTTTACGAGGATGAGCTGGTCTGCCATGTATCATTCGATGAACCTCTCGAAGTAAT
>JBPXJX010000011.1:0-5552 GCA_051715525.1 Bacteroidales bacterium | reverse complement strand
ACGACCTTTGATGGTACTGGTGGCGCTTCCATTTCTTTTCAGAATAGGGTGAGTAACGTTGAATGGGTATCGGGAAAGCCATTAGCCTTTCGCGATAGTGAAACCTCTAGCAGCGTAAGCTATACAGGGGTTGAGCCTAAGAAGTATAGCATTACTGCCAGCCATATTGATAGTAAAGGGAAGACTTGCCTTTTAAGCAAAGAATTTACCATTGCTCGACCATATTTTGATGCAAAAATTAGTCTTGACGAAAGCGATGAGGGTCTGAATGTAATAGCTAGGCTTGATAATACGAATATAGGTGGTACCTCTTATAGTTTCCAGTTGCTTTCATCCGATAATAAATCAATTATGGGTGAAGTGGGTAAATCTTTAAGTTACAAGGTTAAGGTTAATGATACATATAAGGTTAATCTGATATACAATGGCACAACAACAAAGTTGTATGAATTTACCTACCCCTTCCCAACAATTGGTTTTAAACCTGAAATTGTTGAAACTAAATGTCCTGATGACAATGGTACCATAACCATATTGCCATCTGGGGGATTTGGAGGTGGTGGTTTTAAGATCAGTAAAGGCGATCGTTTATTTACAAATAACTTTAGTTACACTGTTCCAAAGGGTTATTTCACATTTTACTTATCGGATTATAGCACTGTAAATGAAGATGTGCTAGGCAATTCTGTGGAGATAGTTCGAACAATAGAGAAAAAATTCAGTGTTAACATTCCTGCACCCGAGCAAGTAAGTGCTAAAATAATTGACCCAGTTGATGTTTCTTGTGCAACATTTGTTGACGGGGGAATACGGGTTGAGAAGTTTAGGGGAGGGAGTGGTAAATACAACTATCAAATAAATAGTGGTAGTTGGCTTGATACCGTTCAAAAAGTAAATAACCTTATGCCAGGTGTTTACAATCTTTACATTAAGGATAGCCAGAATGGCTGTAAAGAGGTACTCGCTCGTACATTTACCATCAAACAACCCCAACCCCTCACCATCGATCGTCAGATTGTTATACACCCCACCTGCGAACTCCCGAACGGAGCAATTACTGTTGAAGTACAGGGTGGAAATGGTGCATATCAATACGAGTGGCTATACAATGGGAAACCCTTCTCGAAAAGAGAAACTTTATCACCCGATACTATTTTCAGTTTACCCGATACGCTCAAATTTGGCGAGTACACCTTAAAGGTGCTGGATACTTGGAATTGTAAATTACCCGGTGAGTCATTAGTGTTGACTTTAGATAAATACACCAACCCATCGGTGTTAAGCGCGAAACATGAGGATGTCCGCTGTTATGGGGATACCAATGGTGAAATTACCGTTTTGTCGACAGATGCGTATAGGCCAATAAAGGAAATCTATATCAACAAACTTAATGAGCCTATCACCGATACCATCAAGAGCCTTAACGAAAAGTTTACGAAGCTGAGGGAAGGTACCTACCTAATTTCTGCCGTTGATACCAATGGTTGCTACACCAATGCCAATAAATATCTTGAGGAGGAAATCATCCAGCCCGATACCACCGTTTACCTAACGCTTGGACAGGTTCAACCCGTACTGGGCAAGGGGAGTAATACTGGGCAAATAAGCGCCAAAGTATATGGGGGGAATGAAAGGCAGAAAACGATTAGTATCTCTAACTCTAAAGGGACATGGTCAAGCGTATCGTCTCAAATTGAAGGCCATACTTTCCTTTTGGATCAGCTTTATGCAGGGGAATATAACATAGTAGCTACCGATAGCAAGGGGTGTCGCGATACCCTCTCAAACATTGTGGTTGACGAACCGAAGCTGGCGCTTAGGTTTAAGAGTATTGTTGTGAAGGATGCAAAGTGTAAATCGCAAACCGGACGGATTGAGATACAAGCCGAAGGCGGCTGGGAAGACTACACCTTTAACGGGCCAAGGTATGGGGATAACTTCTACCGAAATAGCCTGTTTGATAAGTTAAATGCAGGGAACTACCTTATTACGGTTAAGGATAAGTTTGGGGCGACATTCTCCGACTCAGTTGCGGTATTCGAACCCAAAGATAGCCTTCGCTCGTGGGTTACCAACATGGTGTTCCCTACCTGCACCAATAATGGGGAGTTAAGTTTAGCGTTCAATGGTGGAACTGCACCTTATCAGGTTTTTGACAGCACGAATAGGTATAAATACCCAGTTACTCCTAACAAAGAAATTACACTCCCAGGCTTAAGTGCAAATAAATATTTTTTGAGTATAACCGATGGCAATGGTTGTCTTTATAATCTAGATGCTGAGCTCCCCAAAACTCAAATGCTCAGTGTATCATTTGGCAACCCAGTTTACCCCACATCGAGCAGCAAGTCCAATGGGACTATTAAAGCTAATGTCACAGGCGGTGTTGGCCCAATTGAGTATAGCTGGAAGCAGCGATTTGGTGCTACTTATTCCGAACCATCCGCAACGTTAAGTAATGTCCCCTCTGGGCATTACGAGTTAACGGTTACCGAAAAGGGTAATTGCTCAATTACAAAGACATACTATCTGCCTAGCGTTAATGATTACCACTTTTCATCTGTAACAGCTGAGGACGAAACCTCGCTTAATAGGAATGATGGGTTATGCAAGCTAACCTCTCAGTTCAAAAACTGGAAGGAGTTTGAGCTAATCACCCCAACAGCAGTAGTTCGTTTTAACCCGAGCGTGCCTAATGCTCAATTTGGCTTTAAGAACGATACAATTGTCCTAAAGAACCTTGCAGGTGGTGATTACACTATCATTGGTATTGCCAATGATACAACAAGGGTTTTTGATGAGTTTACCATTAATCGTTACACTCCCTTTGTATTTAAAACCCATGTGGTTGAACATGCCAAAAAGGTTGGCGATTCTAGTGGGCGTATTTCAGTAACTGTTGAGGGTGGAGGCAAAGAAAACTCCTTTGCATGGAGGCAGATATCGCCAGTCGAAAACAACTCATTGGAGGCTCAGAATAGTTCACAGGGTAGCATCTTGGATAGTATTCCTGCTGGGCGCTACGAGATATTGGTTACCGATCGCTTTAAAAACTTTATTAAAGATACTATTAATGTTCTTGAGCCAAGAATACCGCTTAGCTTAAGTCGCGCCTCACAGCAAGATATTAGTTGCAAAAACTATAATAACGGTTTCGTTACGGTTAAGGTAGCTGGTGGATGGGGCAAATACCAGTTTAGGACCGATAGCCAGGCTAACTACTCTAATGGCGACCTTAAGGAGGATAGCTGTATGTTTGTTAATCTTACTCCTCGTAGCCATGAGTTCTATGTTATCGATAAGTTAGGTGTAGTCGATAGTATTCCAATCTTAATAACCGAACCAGATCCATTGCGTTCAAGAATTGCTGTTATTGATAGCGTCAAATGTAATGGCGGTTCTGATGGGCAGGTTAAATTCCTAATAGAAGGAGGAACCGCTCCTTACCGACTTACAGATAATCTGCTTCCTTATGTTTTAAGAAAGGATACTACTGTTATAGGTCTTGTTGAGAGTAAATACGTCTTCGATTTTACTGATTCTCATAATTGTCCTGTTCAAGAAACTGTGCCAGTTGAAATCAATGCCCCACTTCCTTTGCTGTTCAATAAGATTGATATCACCCATACCACCTGTAGTACCGATAACGGGATAATTAGCGTCGAACTAGAGGGTGGAGTAAAGCCTTATAAATATCAGTGGACGGATGGTATCGGCGGGACGTGGAGTACAAGCACCATCTCAAACTTGCGCCAAAATGGGCTATATAGGCTAACTGTATTGGATAAGAATAACTGTGAGGATACCTTAATACGGCGTATTAAATACTCATCAAACCCAACCATTACCAGTATAGAAACCACCCCTGCGCTTTGCTATGGTGGAAATACAGGAACAGCCCTTGTTAAATCTGTAAAAGCAGGTTTCCCTTATGCACCTTATACTATTAAATGGGGTAATGGCGATACTGGCGATAATTCCAGTGGCTACAAAAAGGGCACTTATTCCGTTGAAATTTCCGATACCAACAAATGCTCTACAATCAGCTATTTTAATATAACTCAACCCGATTCGCTGCAAATTTTAATTAAGAATCAACCTGCTCAGTGTTTTGGTTATAATAATGGTGCATTAGAGGCACAAGGGTTTGGCGGTGTAGGTGGTTACATCTATAAATGGTCGACAGGTGCTGAAACAAATCGCATCGAAAATCTTATAAAAGGCGATTATACGCTCAATATTAAAGATTTAAATGGGTGCGAAACAGTTCAAACCTTTACCGTTTTTGAACCCGATAAACTAGAGGTTGACCTAGGTAAGGATATCAAGATGTGCCCCGGCAATACTCGAGTTATCGATGGACAGGATTTTGTTAACCATGAATGGTCAACCAGTGCTGGGCCAATCTCTACAGAGAGGTATCTTACTGTTCGCGATGCTCGCGACTATTTCCTTAAAGTAACCGATTTGGCAGGTTGCTTTGCATGGGATACCATCAACCTATCCATTGGCAACGATGCGCTTAAGTCCGATTTCATCCTAACATCACAGGCCGAGATTGGTGATACGCTAATAATCTTCGAGCTTTCAAACATGGTGTTAGATAGTATGAGATGGGGTTATAACCCTGAGGCGTTTATGCCAATGGATAATAAAACGGGGCTCAACTACATGCTAATGCTAAAGGCTCAGAAAGAGGGGATTCATAATATCGACCTTTCAGGGTTTTCTGGCGGGTGCGTGTCGTTAACAACTAAACAGGTTGAGATTATTGCCGATTCGGGCAATAACCCCGATGACGATGGATTGGGATATAAGGATCCGCTAATCAAGTCATTCACAGTAAGCCCAAATCCAACCGATGGAAATTTCTATGCAGTGGTTAAGCTTCGCGAAAGTTCTGATATTACCCTAATACTATTCTCCATTGCTGCGGGTGCTAAACTCGATGAACGATATGGTTCACAGCAGTCGGAGTATAATATTGGGTACAACTTGTCGAACCTCAATACAGGCATCTACCTGCTTGTGGTAAAAGCCCAAAACGAGCGAAAACAGGTTAAGATTATTATTCAGTGAGAAAGTGAATAGTGTTAAAGTTTGATTGGAATAATGGAACATTGGATTGATGGGAGAAGCAAAGTTATCCTTTGGGTTTTCAACGAAATCAAGTCCTTGCAAGAAATAGTTTACAATGATGAAAGAAAAGATCAAGAATAGGGTAGGCCAGAAAATCCGGCGAGGGTGCGATTGCTTTGCGGGTGGAAGCATCGGATTTTCTTGATTTTCTTTGCCTACTTTCTTGTGTCAAGACAAGAAAGTAGGGAGTAAAGCGATAGTCTAGCCCTTAGGGTAAAGACAACTAGCCTGAATTGATTTTTTGTCTTTATATATTTTTTTAAGAATATTTTTCAAAATAGCGATCATGCGTAAATTTTTTAGCATTTTAATTTTAACCCTTTTAATGGCTTCAGGTGCATTAGCACAAGGGGGCTATGGGATTCTCGTTTCGCCAAATCTAACCCCGCCGTACTCGCTGAAGCTAAGCGATA
>JBPXJX010000010.1:0-1600 GCA_051715525.1 Bacteroidales bacterium | reverse complement strand
TCCTGGTCACCATGCAAATACAGAGTTTGCAAAAATGCTTCGCAAGCAATACAAAAAGGAGATACTTAAACCTGCAGCTCCAATTTACGATCCCAACAAGCAACCCTTAATGGATATTCTTCAGATTCAGAAGATACTTCCACATCGTCCACCATTCTTATTAGTCGATAAAATTATTAGCATGGATGGCTCTTCTGTAGTTGGTATGAAAAATGTTACCATGAATGAAGGGTTTTTTGTAGGCCACTTCCCAGATGAACCTGTTATGCCAGGTGTTCTTCAAATTGAAGCAATGGCACAGGTAGGAGGGATACTCGTTCTAAATACTGTCCCTGACCCAGAAAATTATTTGACTTATTTCCTTAAGATTGATCAAGTCAGGTTTAAGAAGAAGGTAGTGCCTGGTGACACAATCCTTTTCAAGTGTGTATTGAATGAACCTATTCGTAGAGGTATTGCAAATATGACAGGTCAAGCATTTGTTGGGGAGCAACTTGTAATGGAGGGCGTTCTTATGGCTCAAATATCAAAAATAAAAGAAAAATGATATCTAACTTAGCTTATATTCATCCCGACGCCAAAATTGGCGAAAATGTTACTATTGAGCCTTTTGCTTATATTGCAGGCAATGTTGTGATTGGCGATGGAACATGGATTGGCCCAAATGCTACAATTCTTGATGGAGCTCGAATTGGTAAGAGTTGCAAAGTTTTTCCTAGTGCCGTCATTTCGGCAATCCCTCAAGATTTAAAGTTTAGGGGAGAGGAAACTACTGCTGAGATTGGCGATAATACTACCATGCGCGAGTGCGTAACCGTTAACCGTGGAACCAAATCACGTGGCAAGACAGTTATTGGAAACAATTGCCTCTTGATGGCTTATGTTCATGTTGGACATGATTGCGTAATTGGGAATGATATTATTCTTGGTAATGGCACTCAGGTTGCCGGTGAAGTGGAAATTGATGACTGGGCAATTGTTAGCGCGCATACCCTTGTTCATCAGTTTGAGCGTATTGGAGCTCATGTTATGATTCAAGGTGGTTCGAAAGTTAATAAAGATATTCCACCATTTATTATTGCAGCACGCGAGCCTATAACCTATGCAGGCTTAAATATAATAGGCTTACGCCGAAGAGGTTATGATGCCAATAAGGTTGGTGAAATTCAGGAGATTTATCGTACAATCTATAATAAGGGTATGAATGTAACACAAGCAGTTGCTCATATCGAAGGGATTATGCCTCAAACTCCTGAACGTGATTTGATTTTGAACTTTATTAAAGGTTCTAAACGAGGAATAGTTAGAGAATATACGGGCGACCCTAACGAAGGATTAGATGATTAAAATTAGAACCCTCAGTTAAATGCTGAGGGTTTTTAGTTCCTTTTTGGTTTAATTGAATCTAATGGGTATTCCTGAGCCAACCTTTGATAGGTTTTTTTATCAACCCAGATAGTTAAATTTTCACCTACATTTAAATTATCATCACTTATAGGATTCCAGATCAGTAAGTCATCAACTGTACACCCGAATATAATGGCAATTTTATGAAGGTAATCGCCTGATTTTACTTTATAGCGAATTTCAATTTTGCCCA
>JBPXJX010000009.1:0-3925 GCA_051715525.1 Bacteroidales bacterium | reverse complement strand
GTTTCTACTCGAGATGGTTGGAGATAGAGAGTTGCTTCAAAATGCCATTGCCTTAAATTCAACGCTTATTAACTCTGCTCGATTTATTGGGCCAATGGTTGGCGGTTTTTTAATTGCCATTTTCAACGAAGGGGTGTGTTTTTTAATAAATGGGCTAAGCTTCTTAGCGGTTATCATAGCTCTTTTGTCGATGAAGGTTAAATCGGTTAATCGGGGCAAAGAGCATAATTCAGTTATTCAGGAGATGATTGAAGGGTTTAAGTATTCATTCCAATTTAAGCCCATCAAATACTTACTAATACTAGTAATTACAACAGGCTTCTTTGGCCTACCTTACAACGTTTTTTTACCTGTTTTTGCCAAAGATATTTTGCATGGCGATTCGCAGATGCTTGGTTTTTTAACAGGAACCATGGGCGCAGGAGCTTTAATGGGAGCTTTTTACCTTGCTTCACGCAAAGGAGTTTGTAGGTTTCCTAAGCTTATCCTAATCTCAGCATTCATCTTTTCAGTAGCATTAATGGGCTTTTCATTATCGAAGAGCGTTCCTCTATCATTAGTTATGATGTTTTTTATCGGATTTGGGATGATAATTCAGTATGCTGCAACCAATACCCTTGTACAAACCATTGTAGATGAGGATAAGCGGGGTAGAGTTGTTGCCCTTTATGGTATGTCATTTATGGGGATTACTCCGCTGGGAAGCCTTTTGCTTGGTTCAGTTTCTCCTTGGGCTGGGGTTCAGTATACACTTTTTGCTTCGGGCTTTTTCTGTCTTTTAGCGGCTCTTTCTTATTCAAGGCGGATGCCTGTAGTTAAGGAGGAAGTTTGCAAATAAAAAACCGATCTATGAGTAGATCGGTTTTTGTAATGACTCAAAGGATATAATTACTCCCTATTTTAATGTGAGATAAATTATAGAACTAGCATTTTTAGATGATAAGTTTTTTGTAGATAAAATATAAGCTGCTGTAAACTCAGGTGTAAAAGTGAAGTTACTTGAGTACGAGAAATCAATAGTTTTCTCATTAACCGTAGTTTTATCAGGTAATGATCTATCTAGACTAGTATTGAATTTATCCTCTTTACTATTTGAAAATAGATAGAAGTTATAGGTAACACCCTTTTTAAGAATTATGCTATACCTTTCATTTTCACCTGAAGCTAATTGTATTTTGAAATCTTTTAAGTAAGTTCCTTTCGCTTCATCTTCTGCCCTTTTTTCTAATGTTTTAGATGTTTGTTTGTTAACTTCTTGTAATTCATTAATTTGAGATGTTTTATTTTCTATAGTTGAATTAAATGTAACAGGATTAGTCCAATAAACACGAACATTTTTACCATTTTGCATTCCGGGCTTCCAATTTGGTGAGGATAGTACAACACGTAATGCCTCCTTATCAAGTAATGGATCAACACCTCTTATTACTTTTGCATTAGTTACACTACCATCCTTCTCAATTACAAATTGCACAAATACTCTACCTTGTATTCCTTTTTCGGCAGCTTCTTTAGGGTATTGAATATTTGATTTTAACCAATCGTTAAATTCTCCTTCTGTACCAGTACCAAAAACTGGCATTTTTTCAACAACCACGAATACTTCATCATCACTAACAGGTTGTTTATCTTTTTTTTCTTGATAATAAGTCTTGTCTGCTTTTTCTAACCCTTCGTAAATTCCAGGGAAATCACTTTTTCCCCATTCCAAGATATCTTTCTGCTCGCCTTTATACGTTAGCACCATTAAAGCGGGTGTTTTCTTTGATGAGATATTCTCTAATGTTAAAACATAGTAGCCTGTTACTTTAGTAATAAAGTTAAAATCTTCGTTGTTTGATACTCTTTTTTCAAAAAGTTTGTTTGGTCCACTTTGTAGATTACCCCTGGAAATTGTAGCAATAAACTTATCGTCGTTATTATTAGAATAAAGTTTAAAATTGTACTCACAGTTTTGCTTTAAGGTTATTGTATACATGTTAAATTTTCTAGGTTCAACATTAATATAAAAATCAGCGAGTTGAGTACCTTTTACATCTTCATTTGCTCTATTTTTTAATTCTTTAAAGGCTTGGTCTTCGGTTTCTTGAATATCTGTGGTAGTTGTTTGAATAGGCTTTTCTATAACAATTGCACTAAAAGGAACAGGTTTAACCAATAAAACATCCACAGCAATACCCCTTTGTTTACCGGGATTCCATTTTGGGCAAGAGTTTATGAGTCTTAAAGCCTCTGCATCCAAAAGTGGGTCAACACCTTTCCTTATTCTAGGATTCTTTATACTTCCATCTTTTGAAACTAGAAATTCCACAAACACATTACCTTGCAAACCTTTCTCAATAGCTTCTTTAGGATATTTCATATTAATTGAAATCCATTTAGGGAATTCATATTCATTACCATTTCCAAAGGTTGGCATTTGCTCTACTACTAAGAATGTATCAGCTACCTCATTCTTTTTATTTAAATCTTGTGAATTAAAATTGAGACTAGTTTGATTGTCTGATGGAGTAATTTCATTTGCAGGATTATGCTTTCCATTGTTACAAATTAATGCTAGTAAATCAACCTTGTTTATACTTGACCTATTGCCTATTCTTAATGTGAATTTTGAATTTTTTTTAACATGAACCATTAGCTTTCTACTTCCTGAGAAAATAATTACTCCACCTTGAGCTACATCCTTAATATTGCTGTTGATGTAAGCATGAATTCCTTCCTCTTTGGTTCTGGGTATAAAATGAAAAGTATAATCGTTCCCACCAATAAGCTCAACTGTTTGTTGTTCCTGATACTCATTTGATTTAAGATCGAAATACAATTCCTCAATAGCATCTGTAATCCCTTGTTTCTTAGCAATCTCTTTTAGTTCAGTCTTTTTTTCATCTTGGTTCTCCCTTTTTGGTTTAGCTGGCGAAAAAGCAGAAATACCAATTATCAGAGTTAAAGTTATTGGTACAAGGATTAAAAAGTTAATCCATCGTCCGGTTTGGTTTAAAGGTTTTCCTATCATGGCTATCCGTTTTTTAGTGATTAATGCACTTAGTTGGTTTCCTACCGTAGGTAGGCATGAGGAACTAACAACTGATAGCAGAAGATTTTGATAAGAATAGGGGTCGGCACCTTTTCGGATTACACCGTTATCGGCAATAAACTCATGTATTTCAATGAGTTTTCGCCTTGTAATGTAAGCGAAAGGATTAAACCACTGCATTACGATAAGCAATTCAATAATTATCAGGTCGATAGAGTGTAAATGGCGTATATGTTCACGCTCATGCTCAATTATCAACCTTTTTTCTTCATCGGTAAATTTTAAAGGGTTAATAAAAATAGATCCTAGGAATGAAAACGCGTTATCTGTTTTATCAGTGAATATTAGGTTTGTACCATCCTCGTTTTCGTATCTATTACCCGAAGTTTGAATAAGGATTATAGACCCAAATCGAAAGATAAACCTAACGAAAAGCAATAATGATATTGAAAGAAAAACTATTCCTGCAATTCTTGTATAATCAATTTCCAATGTATTCTTCTCTATCTGAATTGGTTCGGCCGGTAGTTCTTGAACTTCAAAATTCTGAGCAGGAACTAAATTTGATTTATAACCAATAATCTCTTTCTTTTCTACGAAGCTAATACCAATATCAATAGTAATAAATGGGATTATGAAAGAAAAAAGAATAGCCGATATGAGGTAAAACCTGCACAAGTTAAACCTTGTATTATTTTTAAGTAATAGCTGGTAGGCAGTTATAAACAGTCCAAGGCTCACTCCAGATGCTATTATATAAAATAGTAGACTATTCATTTTTCTTGGCTTTGCGTTGATCGATTTGCTCTTCGATTAGCTTTTTGAGCTCTTCGAGCTCAGTTAGGGTTACCTCATCTTCAGATGAGAAGAACGATGCAAACTTTTTCCACA
>JBPXJX010000008.1:0-14423 GCA_051715525.1 Bacteroidales bacterium | reverse complement strand
TTTAGATACCTGGTATTACTCCACTTTCCAGCGCCATCGGGGTAGCTAATACCGATTGGTCCTGTAGGGCAGGTAATAATAAAATTCTCATCCTTATCAATATAAAAATCGAGGTTATCGGCAACTGTGTTGATTGGGAATCCTAAACTCTGGATTTTGAAATTATTTCCATCTCTCTGGATTATACTCCAATCAGCTAAGCCAACAGATGATTTAGAGCGTGCAGAGGCGTAGTAGTTACCCTTGTTAGTAATCTGTAGATAATGTACAGAATCGGCTTCAAAACATCTTTCTGGGTTGCTCCAACCACTCTTATTTCGAACAGATAGGTACATTTTAAAATCGTTTTCAAAAAACAAAGTATCATCGGTTGGCGAGAGTGTAGGCCCCGAAAATCCATCGAATAGGATAGTCGAATTGCCCCATTTCCCATTTTCATATTTGTAGTATCTTATCTTCTCACCTCTGTTTGGATAATAACCTAAAACTTCAGAGTAATATAGTTCTTTCCCATCTTTAGTAATGGCAATTCTTTCGGCAGCAAAAGTACCTGGGGTAACTTCAAGTTTCAATATTTTTGGAGTATTACCCGGAGGGGTTTGCCCTAAATATTTATCTTTTTCAGGAATAGGTTTTACGCATCCAATACAGATAAGTATTGAAAGCATGATTGAAGCTAATGCTAAATTTTTCATAGAATTTAATTGATTTTATAAGTCTATAGTTTATGTGATCCCTTAAGAACATATTACCCTATTTGAAAAGCGAAGAGAGTATCTTGATCGCCCAAGATACTCTCCATTATTTCCTAAACCATACATTCAAGCTATTTCTTTTTCACTTCCTCCATTTTTTTCTTCATTTTCAAGCCAGCGTAATACAGCTCATCACCATTAAACGATACGGTTGCACCAGTATTTCGTCCTATCCCCTCAACAATTGCCTCATTGTCGGAGATAGGTCGAATAAGAATAGATGCCTCCTCTCCAAGAATTTTTGCGTCAAGGAATAAATATCTATCCTTTTCTCTGATTACGAAATCAGTGATAATTCTAAACGGAGTATCATCATTAACTATTTCATACTTTCCCAAACGGTTTCTCCAAGCGTTTGTTATTTCCGATTTACTAATCCTGAACCCGGCAACTGATGTATCTCTAGCATTCTCAATAAAAAGCAAATAGTCAACGTTATCAAATTTTTTGAATGCAAAAAATTGATTATCAACCTTAAATGGAATAAAGCCCATTAACATGGCCTTAACCGTGAACGAACCGGCCTTATTAGGTGTAAAAACAAGTCTTGTTGAGTTTTGCTCGGTTTCTAATTTACCTTTCTTGGTTTTAAATGTTAAACATTCGAGTCCCATCGTATAATCTCCTGAAATGGTACTCAATTGCGAGTCGCTTATTGCAGCAGTTTCTATTTTTATATCATCAACCTTAATAGGTTTAATGCCTAGTTTAAAATCCAAGTATCTCATCAATATCTTATTTGCAATTGTCCGACAAACACTTGCACCGCTTTCAGAATTATCGAGAACGATTACACCAATTTTATGATCGGTGAAGGTTTTTAACGATCCGTGGTAAACGTATGTGTCGCCTCCGTGTCCTGCATAACCTCCTGCATAGCTTAAATCCGATTTCTGATTGATATCCCAACCCAGACCAATGCTATAATTAAAGTCGAGTTTGCAACCTGTGTTCTGTTTGGATTGCATCTCTTTCAATGTTTCTGCTTTAATAATCTGTTTACCATTAAAATTACCATTATTAAAGGTCATTTTAATGAAATTTGCCATATCCATAACATTGGAGTGCATCATACCTGAGGCTATACCTAGTGATAATGGTTCGTTAAATTCTTTATCTTTCACATACCCTTTAGAATAATATACTTCCATTTCCGGAGTAAGTTTAAACGATGAGCTTTTCATGTCCATAGGCTGAAAAAGATGGCTCGATGCATAATCGTAAAAATTTTCACCACTTGTCCTTTCAACCAACGCTCCCAATAAATCGAAACCTACATTTGAGTATGAGTAAATGGTGTTGGGTTGAGTGCACGTGTATTCTTTATTCAAAAGATCTACCGTTGAAGAAATTGGATCTGGATGCTCGGTGAATGCTTGATAAAATATATCATTGGGTAAACCTGAGTGATGGGTAAGTATACTGCGTGTTGTAATAACTCCTGGTTTCTCAAATCTACTTTTTATGTTAAACTCAGGAATATAGGATTGAATGGGATTATCAATGTTTAATTTCCCATTTTCTTGAAGCTGCATTACCGCAGTTGCAGTAAAAAGTTTGGAAATGGAAGCAATGCGATAAACTGTTTGGGATGTCGCTTTAACATTGTTCGCCTTATCAGCAAATCCAAAACCATCAGCCCAAATAATCTCCTGATTATCAACCAAAGCGAAGCTCAAACCCACGACCTCTGATTTTTTTATAGATTTTTCGATAAACTCTGATAACTCAATTTTAAATTCATTTAGGTTCGTGGGTTTTTTCTGCGAACAAGCGGTTGTAGTAATTTGCACAAAAATTACTACGCAAAGGAGATAACTAGTTCTTTTCATAATTTTTTTATATTTAGTTTATTAATGTATACCCCAAAAATCAATACATTTTTTATTTGAATAAAACATATGTGATGTAATGCAATTCATTATGATAAAATTCGATTATTAGGGATAAAACGGATTTATCACATTATCATTCTCAAAAAGTATTATTATGCTATTTTTACAATCGTTAATAAAACATTTTGATGCTATCATTTCCAACAATAAAGAGTGAGCAGGAAAGAAATCGCTACAGAGGAGTTCTCACAGAACTCGCTTTTTGGTTTGTATTTTTGGTATTACTTGCATTTGGAGCAGAATGGAATGAGAAAGACATCGGGAGGCAGATTAAAGAGCTTTGCATATTCTTGACACCAATTTTAATTGCTGTTTATGCTCATTCATACATCTTTAATAGATTTTTTTTACAAAGAAAATTTCATTATTACTCATTACTTTGCTTACTACTAATTTTAGTTATCTATTATAGTTCAACATTTATTTACAAAACATACATACCAGACAATCAGCCGAGTATACTTGGAGGTCTTTTCTTATTCATTCTGATGCACACAGGTTTTCGATATCTTATTGTAGCGCCAAAACAAAGCCTTAGGATTAAAGAGGAGGAAGCGCGTAGGGTTAAAGCCGAAAGGGATCTTCAGGAATTAGAAGCTAAACAATCTAAAGCGGAACTCGAATTTTTAAAATCTCAAATCAACCCACACTTTCTTTTCAACTCGCTTAATGGTATTTACTCGCTTACCATGGATAATCCCGAGAAGGCAGGAGAAGCAATTTTAACTTTATCGGACTTACTTAGGTATAACCTCGAATCGTCAAAAAATAAATTCGTCACACTGAATAGAGAACTTGAGTTTCTTGATAGTTACATCCAATTGGAATCGATGCGTTTGGGAGATAATTGTACTATTAACCTGAAAAAGAAAGGTGAATTCCAAAGTAGAACAATTGCTCCTTTAATCCTTATGCCCTTTGTCGAAAACTGCTTCAAACATGGAATTGGCACCGATAAGTCAAATAATTATATTCATATCTCAATATCATTAGAAGATAACAAGTTAACTTTCAATACAGAAAATAGGATTGCTTCAAGCAGAATGAATAATCATAACGAAAGCATAAAAATTGGGATTGAGAATGTAAAACGAAGACTTGAAATGATCTACCCAAACAGGTATAAATTGGAATTATTGTCGAATCACAACCTTTACAAGGTTCAGCTACTAATTGAGCTATGAAGTTGAAATGTATCATTGTTGATGATGAGCCATTGGCTCATAGTGTGCTTGAGAAATATATTTCACGAATTAATAGTCTTGAACTTTTAGGGAAATGCAACAATGCCATCGAGGCCATTAATTTTATTCACAATAACCCTGTCGATCTAATCTTTTTAGATATTAATATGCCCGAACTATCGGGGATTGATATGCTAAAATCATTGCAACACCAACCTAAAATCATTATTACTACCGCTTACTCAGAATTTGCCCTAGATGGCTATGAATTTGGAGTATCGGATTACCTCCTAAAGCCAATAAAATTTGATAGGTTTTTGAAATCGGTTAATAGGGTAATTGAATCGTTACCTAAAACCTCATCATCAAATGAACCAAATTATGAGTTCCAAAACGAAAAGGAAAACTTCATTTTTCTAAAGCAGGATCAATCTGTTTTTAAAGTCAGCTACTCGGATATTCTTTACTTCGAAGCCCTTGGCAACTACCTTCAGGTTTACACTACTTCACAAAAAATCATTATCCGTGAAACCATGGCCGAAATGGAAGCGAAACTACCCATTGATATTTTTATTAGGATTCATAAATCTACCATTGTTAACTTTACTAGAATTGAAAAATTTATAAATAACCAAATTCTCATTGCTGGCAAAGAGTTTCCAGTAGGAACGTTATATAAAAATGAATTGGTGAAAAGATTTAAACCCTAATTTCTACTATTCTATTTCTTTCATTCAAGATTTCAAACAATCTACTTCTCTCCTATTTAAACCTTTTGATAGAATTATCTTCTAAGAAAAAAACCAAACTATTATTTAATCAAACTATATGAAAAACCTTACTATTTCATTAGCTGTTACTTTGCATTTACTATTTGCACTTTCAGCTTTTGCACAGACTGATCCAATAGTTCAAAAAATTATCGAAATCGGTAAAACCGATAACCAAACCATGAAGCATCTCGATATCCTTTGCAATCGTTTTGGCGGTCGTCCGATTGGATCTGATGCGTACGAAAATGCTGCAGCATGGGCTGCTAGCAAATTCAAAGAGTGGGGAATGCAAATCGAAATGGACGAATCAGGTACCTTACCAGTAGGGTTTAACCGTGGTCCTTGGTTCGGACGTATGCTAAGCGATAATGGAATGATACTTCATTTTGCCACACCTTCGTATACATCAGGAACAAAAGGTGTTCAAAAAGGGCATGTTCTAATCGAACCAAAAACTTGGGCCGAATTTAATAGGATGAAAGGGCGTTTAAAAGGAGCTTGGGTTCTAGTTTCTGGAACAAGCACTGGATGGCCCATTGATATATCAAAAAGAGCAGATGTAAACCGTGCTAAAATAATTGCCGAAAATGCAAAAATAGAAAAGCAGAACGACTCGATCAATAGATTAAACTGGATGAACAGAGGCACCGATGCCAAAAAAATTGAACCACTTCCTCTAAAAGAAGAACCGGGTTTGTTTTACCGACAAATGGTTGAAGCAGGAATACTTGGAATTATCCAATCAGCTCCAGTTCCAATTACTGCTTTATACGATAGGAAGAATATTGATAGCATGACTTTTGAGACTTTGCCAACCATTCCTGATATTAAACTCGATGAGCATCAGTATAAAATTATTGAAGAAATGGCAAAGGAGCGAAGAACCTTTGAACTTGAATTCGACATACGTAACCATTTCAAAATGGGGCCTATTAAATATTATAATGTTATTGGAATTATTCCTGGCACTGAATTCCCAAATGAGTATGTAATTATGGGCGGCCACCTCGATTCATTTGATGTTGCAACTGGTGGTGTTGATGATGGCTCAGGCATGACGCCAGCTATGGAAGCTGCCCGTTTAATAATGAAAGCAGGTGGAAAACCAAAACGTACAATACTAGTTTGCTTATGGGCTGGCGAAGAATTTGGATTACTTGGGTCAACAAGCTGGGTGCAAAAAAACAAGGATAAACTTGACAAAATATCGAATATGTTTAATCGAGATGGTGGCCCAACAGTTGCGAACGGGTTAAGTGTTTCGGAGGCTACATGGACTGATTTCGAAACGATCTGTAAACCCCTTAACGACATCAACCCCGATTTCCCATTTACACTTTCTAAGCGAACCCCAAGAGAAAAGCCAAAAAAAGCAGGAGGAACAGATAGCTCACCATTCTCGATGCAAGGAGTTCCTACCACTGAGTTTAGCACCAGCGATCCCAAGGGTTACAACTTCAGCTATGGCGAAATATGGCATACCGAAAGGGATTTATACAACAAGAGCATTCCCGAATACCAAGAACATACAGCCATTGTAACAGCAGTAGTAGTTTATGGAGTCGCCAACCTCGATCATTTGCTATCACGCGAAGGATACTTCCTACCTGAAAAAAAAGTTGAGGAGAAAAAGGATACAAAAAAGAAGAAATAGTAAACAATTAATTAGCCACTGAAAAACCCATCCTTTGCTGATGGGTTTTTTTATATACTTTTGTGCCAATTTGACCGAAAACGTCAATGGCAAAATATTTGTGTACCACTGTTTACTAAAAATGAAAAATGTTAATAAAGATATGACCAAGAGAAAGAGCAAGCCTGAGGAGATTACCGATGAGCAAATTCTAGACCCAACTGCTAGTGAGAACCCCTCTTTTATTAAAAATGAAGAAGAGGAAAAAGTGACAGAAGAGAAAAAAACTGAGGAGAAAACCGAAATAAGTCCTGTTGAGCAATTACAAGCTCAGCTCGATGAGATGAGGGATAAATATCTTCGCCTATCGGCTGAGTTCGACAACTACCGCAAGCGTTCGCTTAAGGAAAAAATGGATTTAACTAAATATGCATCAGAAGAAGTAATAAAATCAATTCTTCCTGTTGTTGATGATTTTGAAAGAGCTATTAATAGCCTTGAAATATCTACCGATATGGACGCTATCAAACAAGGCCTTCATCTTATCTCGAACAAGTTTAGCGATTTCTTAAAAACCAAAGGTGTTACTGAAATTGAAGCAGTTGGCAAAGAGTTAAACACTGATTTACACGAAGCTATCACCAAAATACCTGTCCAAGAAGACGAAAAAAAGGGAAAGATTGTGGATGTAATTCTTAAGGGATATACGCTTAATGATAAGGTAATTCGCTTCTCAAAAGTGGTAATTGGGGAATAGGTAAAGTAAAACAAACTATGAGCAAAAGAGACTATTACGAAATCCTTGGAATCCAGCGTGATGCTTCGAAGGACGATATTAAGAAAGCCTATCGAAAGATGGCTATCAAATACCATCCCGACAAGAATCCAGGCGACAAAAAATCGGAAGATCACTTTAAGGAGGCAGCCGAAGCTTACGAGATATTGAGCGACGACAACAAGAGAGCCCGATATGATCAGTTCGGACATGCTGGCATGAATGGCGGAGGTGGTGGCGGCGGTTTCTCAGGCCGAGGCATGACGGTAGAGGATATTTTCTCGCAATTCGGCGATATTTTCGGAGGTCACTTTGGCGGATTTGGCGGCTTTGGCGGTGGCAGAAGCTCCCAAAGAGTTAATAAAGGCTCAGACCTTAGAGTTAAGGTTAAGCTTAACCTTAATGAGGTTGCCAACGGAGTAGAGAAGAAGTTAAAAGTAAATAAATACGTTTCGTGTAATTCATGTCATGGAACTGGTGCTGCAGGAGGCTCATCCTACAGTACATGTACATCTTGCCGCGGATCAGGTTATGTAACTCGTGTTACAAACACGATGTTAGGCCAAATGCAAACCACACATGCATGCTCTACTTGTAATGGGGAAGGGAAGATAATTACCAACAAGTGTACAACTTGTAGTGGCGAGGGCGTAATGCGCGACGATGAGGTAATAAGCATCAAAATTCCTGCAGGCGTGGCAGAAGGGATGCAGATGAGCGTATCGGGTAGAGGGAATGCAGCCCGCAGAGGTGGAGTTAATGGCGATTTGCTTGTGCTGATTGAGGAAGAGAGAAATCCAGACCTAATCCGCGATGGCAATGACCTGATTTATAACCTTTACCTTAGCTTCTCAGAGGCTACATTAGGGGCGCCTGTTGAAATCCCCACAGTTGATGGGAAAGTAAAAATCAAAATTGACCCAGGAACTCAACCAGGCAAAGTTCTTCGCCTAAAAGGAAAAGGTATTCCTGATGTTAACGGCTATGGAAAAGGTGATTTGCTTGTAACCATAAATGTATGGGTGCCTAGAAATCTATCAAAAGATGAAAAGGCTATTATTGAAAAATTAGGGAAATCGGAAAACTTTCAGCCAAATCCAGATAGCAGCGAAAAGAACTTCTTCGAGAAGATGAGGGGATTTTTCGAGTAAAATATTAATACTTAAAAGAAAATCCCTGAAGGTCAAAATTCAGGGATTTTTTATTGTATTCAAGAATTAAATACCGAGTTGCACGGAGTAAATCACGGAGTATCACTGTAAAAAAAATGTAACAAACAACATCATTGCAATACTAATAAAGTAGTAAATTTCGAAACTCAATCTATAACCAACTAATTTAAAATTACTATGAATCTTTTAACCGCTGAACATGTCGAGAAACGATACGCAAATCACCTTGCGCTCGACGATGTGAGCATTGCTGTACCCGAGAAAAGTATATATGGCCTTTTAGGTCCTAACGGGGCAGGAAAAACAACGCTAATAAGAATTATCAACCAAATAACTGGCCCCGATAAAGGCGAAGTAACATTTGCTGGTCGCAAAATGAAGGCCGAAGATATCTACCAAATTGGCTATCTCCCCGAGGAGCGTGGCCTTTACAAAAAGATGAAGGTTGGCGAGCAGGCGCTTTACCTATCGCAGCTAAAAGGGATAAGTAAAAGCGATGCCATAAAACAGCTTAAAGTTTGGTTTGAAAAGTTCGAGATCCAAAGCTGGTGGGATAAGAAGGTTGAAGAGCTATCGAAAGGGATGGCACAAAAGGTTCAGTTTATTGTAACCGTGATACATGAGCCAAAACTGTTGATATTTGATGAACCCTTCAGCGGGTTCGATCCAATTAACGCAAACCTTCTTAAAGAGGAGATACTTAAGCTAAAAGAGAAGGGCTCAACCATAATCTTCTCAACCCATAACATGGAATCTGTAGAAGAACTTTGCGATCATATTGCGCTTATCAATAAATCGAAAAACATATTACATGGCCCAATCAACGAGGTGCGCAAACAGTACGGAAGCAACATCTTTGAACTTGCTTACCGCGGCGAATCGCACAAGCTAAGCGCTAGCCTCGACACAAACTACTCTTTGGTTAGCGAAAAGGATGAAGCAGGTGTGAAAAAAGCGCTTATTAAAGTTAACACCTTCTCTTCCGATAACCGTTTGCTAAACATGGTACTTCCTGCTGTTGAAGTTGTAGGCTTCAACCAGGTAATCCCTAGTATGAACGACATTTTCATTCAGGTTGTTCAAGATTACAATCGCACAAACGGCGTATCAAACAACTAATCCTTAATCACTTAAAGAAATTAGCCATGAATAAAATATTACTTATCATAGAACGGGAGTTTATGTCGAGGGTGAAGAAGAAATCGTTCATCATCATGACCTTGCTAGGACCTTTGTTTTTTGGTGCAATAATGGTTGGTCCAATGCTTCTCGCAATGTATGGGCGCGATGACTCAAAAAAGTCTATTGTTGTTATTGATGAATCTCAATACTTCACCAATAAATTAAAAGAAAAAGATAACCTTACTTATACATACACCAAAAGTACTAATCTTGACTCAATTAGAAGTAACTACAAAAAAGCGGGTTACTTTGGAGTCCTTTTCATTGGTAAGGTTGAAAATTTCGCACCATCAAACATTCGTCTTTTCGCAGAGGAGCAACCTGGTCTTGAACTAATTTCAAATGTTGAATCCTCTATTTCTAAAGAGTTGGAAAATAGAAAATTGGAAAAATACAACATACCAAATTTTCGAGAAATTCTTAAAGACATAAAAACTGATGTCAACATTAGAACCATAGTTTGGAATAAGGACGGGTCAGAAAAAGAGAGTAGTGCGCAAATTGCAATGGGTGTTGCATATATTGCCGGATTTGCAATCTACATGTTTATTTTCCTATTTGGAGTTCAAGTAATGAGGGGTGTAATTGAGGAAAAAACGAGTAGAATTGTAGAAGTTTTAATATCAACCGTTAAGCCTTTCCAACTTATGATGGGCAAAATTCTAGGTATAGCTGCTGTGGCAATAACACAATTAATTATTTGGGTTATATTAACCACAGGAATTGTTATTACGGCTCAATCCTTACTATTAGACCAAAAAACCCAAACAGCCATTAAAGAGTTCTCTCAGAATTCATCTCAAATTAACAATTTAACCAATGGTAGTGATGCCGTTAAGCTAGATGGGAACCAACAAAAAATGGTAAATTTTATGGTTGCATTAAAAAACATTAATCTTCCATTAATAATTGGTTCGTTTGTGTTTTTCTTCCTTTTCGGATATCTGCTTTATTCAGCATTATTTGCTGCAATTGGTGCCGCAGTTGATAATGAAACAGAGACCCAACAATTCATGCTCCCTGTTACCATCCCTCTTATCTTCTCGATAATCATAATGATGCAAACCTTTCAGAATCCCAATGCATCATTATCTATATGGTGTTCTTATATTCCTTTTACATCTCCAATAATTATGATGGCTAGAATTCCATTTGGTGTATCGGGTTGGGAAATCCTTATCTCAGGAATTATTTTGGTAGCATCATTTCTTTGCCTTACATGGTTTTCATCAAAGATTTATCGGGTTGGTATTTTAATGTATGGTAAAAAAACATCGTGGGCTGAGATGTGGAAATGGGTAAGGTATAAGAGTTAAGTGCCTTAAATGCCTAAAGTGCCTAGAGTATTTAAAGTTTAATAAAACCACAGTAGACACATTAGAGTTCAGTAGAAGCGCAATCTATTCGACCTATGTGCCTATTGTGGTTCATTTTTTCAGTAACACTATTTATATGATAAACGAATTAGCCAAATCAGTTAAAGAACATTGCCAACACGACTCTTCGGGGCACGATTGGTGGCACATTTACAGGGTAGTTAATTTGGCAAAGCACATTGGAGAAAAAGAAGGTGCCAATATTCAGGTAATTGAAACAGCCGCATTGCTTCACGATTTAGATGATTGGAAACTAAGCGGTAGCGACAGCCTAACTCTTCCGATTGCTCGAAAATTACTATTAGACAACAATGCAACATCTGATTTTATTGAAAAGATTGTTACAATAATAAATGAGGTTTCATACAAAGGAGCGGGTACTGAAACAAAACCTTCTTCTATAGAGGGAATGGCCGTTCAGGATGCCGATAGGCTCGATGCTATTGGGGCAATTGGCATTGCACGAACATTTGCTTATGGCGGTCATAAAAAGCAACCCATGCACGATCCCAACCTCGCTCCTACACTTCATAATTCCTATGATGAATATAAAAATACTAGAACTTCAACCATTAACCATTTCTACGAAAAACTTCTTCTTTTAAAAGATAGATTAAATACCGACACGGCAAAAGAAATTGGGCTACAAAGACATCAGTTCATGGCTCAGTTTCTAGAACAATTTTATGCTGAATGGAATTTTGAGTAGCCAATCGTCGCTTGTTATTGGTTGTTTGAAAATCAATGATTGTTATATTTCATAGTTTCACGATCAACGAATAACGTTCAACCATCAACTAAATTTACTACTTTTACACTCAAATAAGTAATTCTATGCGTGTTGCAATTATCGATATGGGCACAAACACTTTCAACCTTTTGCTAGTTGAGGTTTGTGATGGAAGCCATTTCAAAACGCTTCACAATAGCAAGTGTTTTGTAAAATTGGGCGAAGGGGGTATCGATAAAAAATTTATTGCCCCCGATGCATGGGAGCGCGGACTAAAAGCAATTGAATCACATATTAATACCATTTCAAACTTCGATGTTGATAAGGTCTTTGCTTTCGCCACATCAGCAACCCGCGATGCTGAAAATGGTAAGAGTTTCGTTGATGAAATTCTTAGAGAATTTAACCTGAAAGTTAAAATAATCACTGGAGAACAGGAGGCTAGCCTTATTTATCAAGGGGTTAGGCAAGCTGTTGATTTAGGTGATAATATCAATCTGATTCTCGATATCGGTGGAGGCAGCAATGAGCTAATCCTTTGCAATGCAAATCAAGTGTTTTGGAAACATAGCTTTAATCTTGGCGTTCAACGATTGCTAAACTATTTCAATCCGAGTGATCCAATTGCCCCAGAGCAAATTGCTAGTGTTGAGCAATTTCTTGATCAGGAGTTGCAACTTCTTTTCGCTGCTACACAGAAATATAAACCAATAAGATTGGTGGGTAGCTCCGGATCGTTTGACACATATAGAAGTTTGCTTGCTCACACCGGAAAGCTTCCGATAAATAAAGAGAAAACTATCAAAATACCTTTGCCATCCCTTAAAGAGCTCCACAAAACCCTTATAAAATCTACAAAAGAAGAACGTATTGCTATGCCAGGAATGGAGTTGATTAGGGTTGATTTTATCGTTTTAGCATCAATCTTTACAAATTTTATAGTTGAAAGGCTCAACATTGAATCGATACACCAATCGAACTATGCACTTAAAGAAGGTGCACTTTGGGAAATTCTGAACGAAGTGAAAGTATCATAAACTTTGCAAAACATTGAACCATGCCAAAAATATTAGTTATTGACGATGAGCGGGCGATCCGCAATACTTTAAAGGAAATTCTTGAGTTTGAAAAGCACGAGGTTGATGTTGCCGAAGAAGGCGCAAATGGGATTGAAATGTTCAAGACTGGAAATTATGATGTTGTGCTTTGCGATATCAAAATGCCCAACATGGATGGCATCGAAGTGCTTGATAAGCTGCAAGAGCATTCATCTGAAGTACCAGTAATAATGATATCGGGACATGGCAATATCGATACTGCCGTTGAGGCAATCAAAAAAGGGGCATTCGATTTTATCGAAAAACCGTTAGATCTAAACAGGTTACTAATAACTATTCGTAACGCCACCGATAAAACAACACTTATCCAAGAAACCAAAACCCTAAAAAAGAAAATCTGTAAAACTTATGATATCATCGGCGAATCTGCGTCCATAACCAAAGTTAAAGATATCATTGATCGAGTTGCACCAACCAATTCAAGGGTTCTAATTACTGGTTCAAATGGAACTGGGAAGGAGCTTGTAGCCCGATGGCTTCATGAAAAGAGCAATCGCTCGTCGATGCCATTCGTTGAGGTTAACTGTGCTGCAATCCCATCGGAGCTGATCGAGAGCGAACTTTTCGGTCACGAAAAAGGAGCATTTACCTCGGCTATCAAGCAGCGCAAAGGGAAATTTGAGCAAGCCGATGGCGGTACCCTTTTCCTCGATGAAATTGGCGACATGAGCCTTAGCGCTCAAGCTAAAGTTTTACGAGCATTACAAGAAAATAAAATCACACGCGTTGGCAGCGATAAGGATATTGATGTGAACGTTAGGGTAATTGCTGCAACGAATAAAAACCTTACTAAGGAAATTGAGGCGGCTCAATTCCGCGAAGACCTTTACCATCGACTAAGCGTAATAATAATTCATGTTCCATCGCTCAACGATAGGGTTGAAGATATCCCAATGCTTGCCGATCATTTTATTGAACTAATTTGCAACGAACATGGTATGCCAAAGAAGACCATTACCCCAAAAGCCATTGAGGCGTTGCAAAAGCAAAAGTGGACAGGAAACATTCGTGAGTTTAGGAATGTAATTGAGCGATTGATAATTCTTTGCAACAAGGAGATTACCGAACAGGATGTAAAAGCATTTGCAAGTCCGGTGTTTCAGTAGTAAAAAAGATAAAAAATAAGTGCCATATACAAATGCTATGGCACTTTTATTTCCACTAAAACTATTTCCCATTTATAAACTCCTCAACACTTACAACCTTTGCATAAGCCTTTAGGGTTGAAAGGGTTGATAAATGAACCATTTTTGCGGGGACTATTTCATCGCCAAACTTTAAATCTTTGGTAGCGCAAGCATCATGAATTAAGGTAATTTTATAGCCAAGGTCGTAGCCTGCACGCACAGCCCCCTCAACGCACATGTGCGTTTGCATTCCACAAATAACAAGGTTTTTTACCCCTAAACTTTTTAAATACTCATTTAGGTCAGTCCCATTAAATGAGCTAACCTCTTTTTTAGTGATAACCTTTTCCCCTTCAATGGGCGTAACGGTTTTTTGAATATCTGATTGAGTTTTTGATTCGTGCTTTACATGTACAACAGGCATCCCCTTCTCTCTAAAATATTTCAATATCAAAGCTGTTTTATCAGCGGCAGCTTGTGGATTAACAAGTTCAGACTTACCTCCGGGAAAATAGAAATCCTGCACATCGACAATAATCAAAGCGGTTTTCTCAACTTCAGCGTTTTGCGAAAATGAGCTACTTGCCATAATTGTGGCAACTATAATGATGAATAATCTTTTCATAATTCTTAAAATTAAAGTTAACGGTTGCATTATTGTAACATAAAAACAAAGGTAACCAAAAAAGGTTACCTCGTTTAA
>JBPXJX010000007.1:0-3868 GCA_051715525.1 Bacteroidales bacterium | reverse complement strand
TCTTCCGATCTTATTGCCGACGATGTATGTTTTATAAAGATATTGAGAATACCTATTTCAGGAAGTTGTGGAAGCTTTTTAATAATTTCATTAGTAATAAGATGAAACCCTTTTGGGTAATCTGGAAGAACAATTTCAACTTGTTGAAACATATTACATCTCTATTTTTGATGATGGAAATTTATTTCAATATTTTCAATTTGAAAACTTTCAAATGTTTTTTTATTAATAAAACAATAATTCAATCCTATTTCGGTTTAAATATATCTTGAAGACAAGGTACTTAAAAAAAAATCTCAAGTATCTATTGGTCTATTAAATAAAGTGCTTTCTTCGCTTAAAATTTGAGTGGTTGAAATATATTAAATGATTTTATTTTATCGTCATATAATAAAGGGTTTAGGATTAGTATTACTAATTTCTTTTAGTAGCTATTGCTCATTTGGACAAGGTAAAGGGATAATTTTTGGAACTGTAACAGATACATTAAATGCTCCTGTTGAGTTTGCCAATATTTTAATACAAGGTACTAACTCGGGAACATCAACCGATGAGAATGGCCATTTTAGGTTGAAAGTAAACTCTGATAAGCCTGTTACTTTTCAGGTTTCATGTGTAGGTTACATTTTAAAAACTGTTAGTGTAAATATACTCGATGGCGAGCGTAAAGAGATTTTTATTAAGCTATCTGCTCTTGAAAATACCATTGAAGGTGTATCAATAATTAGTTCAAGGTATAAGTTCAGCAATCTTGAAAGGATTAACATTAAAGGAATAGATCAAATACCCAATGCCTCAGGCAATTTTGAATCAATATTGAAATCGTTACCCGGAGTTAGCTCTTCTAACGAGTTAAGTTCACAGTACTCGGTACGTGGAGGAAATTTTGATGAGAACTTAATCTACGTAAATGGAATCGAGATATATCGTCCATTTTTAATTAGATCTGGACAACAGGAGGGATTAAGCTTTGTTAATTCTGATATGGTTTCAGATGTTGAGTTTTCGTCAGGTGGTTTTAACGCTGAATATGGCGATAAGATGTCGTCGGTACTTAATATTAGATATCGAAAACCCCATGAATATGCTGCTAACATTGGATTAAGCTTGCTTGGAACAAATGTTACCATTGAAGGGGTAAGCGAGAACAAGAAATTTAGTCATATTACTGGGTTTCGGTACAAAACTTCAAAGTATCTGCTTAATACACTCGATTCTAAAGGTGACTATAAACCATCTTTCATCGACATTCAATCGTATTTGAACTATGATTTAACATCGAAGTTCAGCTTAAGTTTTTTAGGCGGATACTCATCAAACAAATACCAATTTGCTCCAGATGTTCGCGAAACCCGATTTGGAACCTTTAACAATGCATTGCAGCTTAAAATATACTACGAAGGTCAAGAGGTAAATGTATTCGAAACAATAACTAGTGCTCTAAGCGCAGAGTATAAGCCAAATAGTAATTTTAAGTTTAAACTATCAGGGAGTGGTTTTGTAACCTACGAGCGCGAAACTTTCGATTTGCTTGGCGAATACTGGCTTAACGAACTTGATAACTCACTTGGCTCCGAAACCTATGGCGATAGTTTAATTAATGTTGGAGTTGGTGGTTCATTAAGCCATGCACGAAATTTCTTGTATGCAAGAGTTATTGCTCTAGAAAACTCAAATTCTTGGATAGCGGGAATTAATAAGTTGAAATGGGGCCTAAAATACCAGCATGAGCTTATTGATGATCAACTAAGCGAGTGGGAATTAATAGATTCATCAGGTTACTCAATGCCCAATAAAAGCGATAAATTTGAACTCTCATACTCACTAAAAGCAGCGAATATCATTCAATCAAACCGTTTTAATGGGTATCTTCAGGATGATATTAGCTTCAGCACTTCTAATTATAATATAGTTACAACGGTTGGGATAAGGTTTTCATATTGGGATTATAATAGCGAATTGGATATTAGCCCCAGAGCATCAATTACAATTGAGCCAAATTGGCGAAAAGATATTTCGTATCATATATCAGGGGGGGTATACTATCAGCCGCCTTTCTATAAGGAGTTAAGATATCTTAATGGAAAAATTAACCCGAATATTAATTCACAAAAATCAACCCACATCGTTTTTGGAACTGAGTATAGGTTTATATCGTGGGAAAGGCCTTTCAGAATAACAGGCGAAGCCTACTATAAATTTCTTAATAACCTTATTCCATATAGGATAGATAATGTTCGAATTCGATATCAGGGAGAGAATATTTCAAAAGGTTATGCCTATGGTATTGATTTTAAAGTTAATGGAGAACTCGTAAAAGGGGCTGAATCTTGGGCAAGCCTTTCGGTAATGCGAACTTATGAGGATATTAAAAATGATAGCTATGGTCAGTTTCCACGACCAACCGATCAAATAGTAAATTTTGGAATATACTTCCAGGATTATATGCCTAGAAATCCATCATTTAGAGTGCACCTTAGTGGTCATTTCGGCTCTGGATTACCAGTTAACATTCCAAAGGATGGGCGCTATGATTTGGTTACTCGAATGCCTTCGTATAAGCGAGTTGATATTGGCTTTTCAAAGGTTTTTAAAGATGAGAATGGCAATGATGCCGGAAAGCTTAAAAATGTAAAATGGGTAAAAGCTCTTTGGCTAAGCGCTGAAGTATTTAACCTATTAAATATTAACAATACAGTATCATATATGTGGATACAAACTGTAGGAAACCAGGAGAGTATGTCTGGAAGATATGCTGTTCCGAATTTTTTAACCTCAAGAAGGCTAAATTTCAAGCTTACCTTGAAATTTTAGAATAGGGTAGGGTGATCCTTCTCAAATTTATTTAATACTCTAGATATAATAGCCTCACGTAAAAATTTCGATTGATTCCTAATCTTATAACGCTTACAGTATACTTTTATCACTTCCATCTCAGAGGTGTTAAAAAGTAATTCTTTACGATGTACTCTTTTTAAATTATCGCAATTAAAGCCAGGACGCTTGTTCATTTTTATTCTAAGCAATATTTACGCAAATAAACTAAATACCTACCTTATTGAATATTCACAATCGAGTAAAGAACTTAACAATTTTAACGAAGTTTTTAACAATGGGCAATTTTTGGAATCGTAATTTCTAAGTGTTGATAACAGAGTCAAAAACTTTATATGCTGATATTCAATTATTTTTTAATTTAGTAAAGTCATTTTATTGAAATTTGTATATGACAGTTATGAATAAAAAAGAAATAGACCCAAAGTTTAATAGGATAAAAATGCTCGAAGGGTTGGTTCAATCAGCAACCGAACTCGTTGGTTTACCTTTAACGGATAGTATTTATCATTATGTAGGTACTCAACTTGAAAGGATGGAACCATCAGCCCTTCATGCAGTTGTTTCTTTCGAACCCCTTAGTAAGATTATTAATGTCGAAGGCGTTTACGGGTTAAATGTAAAAAAATGGTCCAAGCTGCTTGAGGTTGTTGGGTGGAATCCAGTTGGTCGACGTTTTCAAGTTTCAGATAAAACCATCGAACAATACAAAAATAAACAGCTTGTTAAGATTCAAGAGAGTTTATACGACTTTTCAGAAGGAAATCTTTCATCTTTAAGTGCAAAAGGGATTGAAAAACTTTTAGGTTTTAAATCTATTTACATAATCGGTTTTGTGAAAGAGGATAGTTGCTATGGAGGAGTAGTTATACTTTATAACGAGGAATTGAACGAAATTGATATTACACTTATTGAAGGCTTGGTTAACCAGGCTGCAGTTGCATTAAATAGGAGGGAACTAGAAAATCAACTTATTACAGCAAAGGAAGCGGCTGAGGAAGCGGATAAGCTAAAGTCTGCATTTTTGGCTAAA
>JBPXJX010000006.1:0-4718 GCA_051715525.1 Bacteroidales bacterium | reverse complement strand
TAGCGTAAAAATATTCCGTCAGCTATTTCGAAAGGCACTTTCTCAGGTTCGAGTTACATTTAGCGGCGAGCCGCTTTCAGGTTTACAGGTAATGGGATTTCTCGAAACACGTACTCTTGATTTCGAGAATATTATCATGCTTTCGGTAAACGATGATGTACTTCCTGGTAACCATCATCGACCTTCATTTATAACACCTTCGCTAAGGTATGCTTACGGTTTACCTGATTATACTCATCAGGATGCCATGTATGCCTACTATTTTTATCGACTATTGCATCGTTCAAAACAGGTGTTTTTAGTTTATCGTAATAGGGCAGAGGGACTAACATCGGGTGAACTGAGCCGTTTTGTACTTCAATTGCTCATGGAGAGTAAGAAAAAAATCGAGCGAATTGATCTGAAATTCGACTTGGGGATTTCGGTACCTAATGAGATTCAAATTGAAAAAACCAATCAGGTTATTGAACGTTTAAATAGGTACTTAACGAGCAGCAATGGTGAAAAATATCTTTCACCAAGTGCATTTACTTCATATATCAGCTGCCCATTGCAATTCTACTATAGGTATGTTGCCGATATTCGTGAGGCTGATGAGGTTTCCGAAGAGGTGGATTTGCCTGGATTTGGTAAAATTCTTCATGCAGTAATGGAGCTAATTTATTCTAGTATCGGTAAAGAAAATATTGATAGGATTGATATTTCACCCTTTATTAAAGAGCCACTGCTTCTCGATCCAATAATTGATAAAGCATATTCAAAAATATATCTAAAGGATAAGAAGGATACAAACCGATCGCTTTTGGCCGGTCGTAATCTGCTTGTACTCGATCAAATTAAGAGTTCAATAGTAAAAATGCTGAAGATCGATTTCAAGCGAACTCCATTTAGGATAATTAAACAGGAGGAGAAAGTAAAAGCGGCAATAAAGTTTTCTTCAAATGGTACCGATTTAGAGTTAAGGATTGGTGGAATTGTGGATAGGCTCGATACAGATGGAAACACCATTCGTGTTGTTGATTATAAAACAGGTAAGGCAACTAAAAAAGGAATATTCACCAGTGTTGAGGATTTCTTTGATAGTAAAAAAGGCGACGACACTAAAGAAGTTTTTCAGATATTTACCTACTGTTATGCGCTTAAGCGGCACGAAGGTTTTAAGGATATTAAACCCGAACTTTGGTTCGTTCGCGATAATACACCTAATTATCTTCCATCTGTAAAACATAAGGAAGAAAAATTAATTACTGAGGTGAAATCATTTAACCAATGGGAAGATGCTTTTGTCGATAGGTTAAAGGTTTTAATTTCAGAAATATTCAATTCTTCCACATCATTTAATCAAACCGATAATAAAAGAACCTGTCAGAACTGCCCATACAAAATTGTTTGTGGACGATAATTAGGCAAACAGTCAATTAGTCAAACATCAACACATCGGCAGAATATTTTTCTTTATCTTTGAGGAAAACTTGGTGAAATGGCACATAGTTTCGATACTTTTAAAGTTGAATTGGTTGATCGAGTATATCTCCGAAGCGACGGTTTTTCAACTCCCCGAACCGCAAGAATTCAACTTTTCGACACGCGAGGTAAAATTATTATTGAGTACGCACTTGCTGCACCTATAATTCAAGAGATTTATGAAGCTATAGGTCGTGGAGAGGCAATTAATCTTGACGAGTGCTATTTACATGGCTTTTCTCTTACTGCATGCCGTAGATTTCTAATACAAGATAAAAATACAGTTATAAAAGTAAATGGTTTTTCGGCTCGAAATGCAGTTTTTGAAACCGCTTTCAACATCGATCTATCCTATGGAGAATTTAATGCCGATAATTTTTCAGTTGATGGCTCTATATTTATCGGTAAGGAGTTATCGTTTCACGCATCAACATTTAATACTAATGGTGTTGTTTTTTCAAATTGCTTTATCAAGGCTGATAGGTTTGATATGTGTAAAACCAATTTTAATAATGGTGATGTAAACTTTAAGAATACAATTTTTGATATTGGAGTAAAGGATTTTCAGGACGCTCAATTCGGTACAGGCGATGTCAACTTCGTGAACACAGAGTTTGGACATGGCGACGTGTCGTTTATCAACGCTCGGTTTAATGATGGTGATGTGAGCTTTAAGGTTGCCCGTTTTGGAAATGGGAAAGTCGATTTTCATTATGCAAAATTTGGGCAAGGCAACATTTCATTTGAGCAAACCGAATTTGGGAATGGTCGAACTGATTTTAGAACGGTTGAGTTTGGAACAGGTCGTACAACTTTTAATCGTTGTGTTTTTGGCGATGGTGAGGTAACTTTTGAAGGTGCTGAGGCTCTTACAGGAAAAGTTTCGCTGAAACGTGCAACTTTTGGTAATTCAAATGTTAGCTTTGAACTATATCAAGGTAAAGACTCCGAACTAATTTTTGAGCGCTCAACATTTCCTGCTGATGTTAGTTTTAGTGGCGCAATTATAAAAGGACTGCACTTAAGTGAATGTCAATTTAACTCAACTCTGAATATCCATGTTGATTCATGTGATAATCTCGACTTAACAGGTTGCACAATACGTGATATTGCTGAGTTTTATACCCATGGCGAACCTGCAAAAGTTAATGTACTCAACCTTACAGGCATGAGATTACTTGGAATACTTTACTTAGATTGGGAAATTAATAATATAAAAAAGGTAATTTATAATCAAGCTGAAACTTCGCTTCGCGAAAAGGCAGAACAGTTCCGCGTCCTTAAACAAAACTTCAATAACTCTGGTCAATACGACGATGAGGATAAAGCATATATCGAGTTTAAACGCAACGAGGCTAAAGCAATACTAACGGAGTCGATTGAAAAGAAAAAAGTTTCTGCAATATGGCAGCTACCATCATATGGCTTTAAAAAGCTTGTCTTCGATTGGATGGGACTTTATGCAACTTCTCCCGGACGAGTTATTTTCAGTAATATAATCATGATTACTTTCTTTAGCTTTATTTATACAACCCTTCCATATTTTGCAAATACAACCCTTACTGGTTTTAGCTCTCAAGATTCATACTGGACTAAGTTCGCGACAGCGGCTTATTACACTGGTATTACCTATTTTACAGTTGGTTATGGTGAGATTGTTCCGACAGGTATTTTAAGGCTTGTTGCTGACCTTACCGCCTTTGTTGGCGTGTTTATGATGTCATACTTTACGGTAGCCTTTGTTAGAAAGATATTGAGATAGGCTTGAAATTATTTATCAATAAATCAATATCTTATTAAGATTTATAACTATTATAGAAGCTAATTACCTTGGATTTAGAAGGTGAAAAATTATAAGGCAATTTGAAATGAACCACTTAGTAGTACAATATTTAACTACTTAACTGTTCTCAAACGATTTTACTTGGATTGAGGTTATTTTTTTATTTCAATCAACTTTTCTCCATCCCACGGACAAAATTCCCAAGCTCCATTCATTAATTCGCCATCCTTAGGGCAGACTTTTTGTGGCATTAATGTTCCAAGTGGTGTTCTCCATTTATATTCTTTATCTTTTATCTTTATTGTTACACAACCTTTAAGATAGGGATTTGAGATTCTTTTATTACCGTCAATGTCAGGGAAAACAAAAAAATTCATATTCTCACCTAATTGTCCCATGGAATTTTTTAGTAATGGTTTGAATACTGATAATAAATTTTGAAGAAACGCATCTAAGGCTTCATATTTTAATGGTTTAAAGTTTTTATTATCATTATCAATCAAAACAATATTTTGGCTAATACTATCAACTGACTCATACGTAAACCCACCAAAACCAGAAACTTCTCCATCTATAACAGCAAATATTGAATACGATTTAAGAGTTTCCATGAATTTAATAATTTGCTCTTCAGATAAAGTATTGTTATTGTGTAGAGTAATATCCCAGAATTCTATGGGAATCCACCAAACTAGACTTATTTTTTTCCCATCAGAAGAATTTTTCTGTGTCTCTCTGATAAATTGATTATAATCAATATTTTTAATTTGACTGAAAGTCAAATATGAATTAAATAGCATTATAAATGCTACAAAAATTTTTATTTTCATTTTATATTTTTTTTATATCGTTGAGCTGCTAACTATCAAAATATAATTATTCTTCCATTTCCTCCATCTCTTTTTGAAGAGCAGCCATTTTAATTGCTGTAATTGCAGCTTCAACGCCTTTATTGCCATGCTTTCCACCAGCGCGAGCAAGAGCCTGATCCATATTATCGGTAGTAAGCACACCAAAAATGAAAGGAATATTGTAGTTCATGTTCAATTCGGTTATGCCGTGTGTAACACCTTGGCAAATGAAATCGAAATGACGGGTTTCGCCTTGAATAACGCATCCTAGGCAAATTACTGCATCAAGATCTGCATATTCAGCCATAAACTGAGCACCAAGAGTAAGTTCAAAAGTACCAGGAACATGCTTTACAAGAATATTATCCTCTTTTGCTCCGTGCTCAATTAGGGTTTTGTATGCTCCATCAAGTAGGGAGTGGGTTATTTCAGCATTCCAATCGGCAACTACAACACCAAATATCATTTTTTTTGCCGAAGGAACTTGATCTGAGTTATATGCAGATAGATTTTTATTTTTTGTTGCCATAACGATGGTGGTTAATTTATTTGATGTAAAGGTAAAAAAAAACCAACCCAAATGGGTTGGTTTTTATGGAATATCTTTAGTTTAACCTTTT
>JBPXJX010000005.1:0-1991 GCA_051715525.1 Bacteroidales bacterium | reverse complement strand
TCTTTTCTACTATGATTGGCCCTTAAACATGGGCGCATATAGATACTGCGAGTATAATATCCCTAATTCTTCTTGGGGTTATTATCAAGTTCCAATAGAGGATGATATGCGATAATAGAATTTGTTAAAGTTGATATGCCTTTATTCCATTAGGTTTTAGAGTTGATACAAAATAGTAATCATTAAATACAGCGATATAATTCGCTGTATTTTTTTTTTAGGGGTAAAACTTAACTCGTCAAAAGCGTTAAACCAAGTAGAATTTGGTTCATTTCTTTCTCAAAATTTTAAATATAATGAATAATGATTTCTATACTGAATTCAATAATTTGAATTTAACATGTTGATAATCATATTATATATGAATACTACATGCTTTTTGCATGCATTTTTATTTTAAGCTCTAATATAGTTAATGGTTGACTTTTTGAAGTTGCTCGGTATCTCCATGCTCTTTAACACCTGTCACTTAAATTACTTCGTTGTCTCATTTTCAATTTCTCAAATTGTCCAATTTTCAAATTAAATTCAAATTAAACATCCTATCTTTGCGCCCCGAAAGAGAATAGTAAAATGAGCTTAGAAAAAGAGGTTAAAAGGCGTAGAACCTTTGCCATTATTAGTCACCCCGATGCGGGTAAAACTACACTAACCGAAAAACTTTTGCTTTTTGGTGGAGCAATACACGTTGCTGGTGCAGTAAAAAGTAACAAGATAAAAAAAACCGCAACCTCCGACTTTATGGAGATTGAGCGTCAGCGCGGTATTTCGGTATCAACTGCCGTTATGGGTTTTGAGTACAAGGATGTTAAGATTAATATCCTCGATACTCCTGGTCACGAGGATTTTGCTGAGGATACATACCGCACGCTAACAGCTGTTGATAGCGTTATTATTGTTATAGACCAGGCTAAAGGGGTTGAGACCCAAACCCGGAAACTGATGAACGTTTGCCGCATGCGCAACACGCCAGTTATTGTATTTATCAATAAGATGGATCGTAACGGGAAAGATCCTTTTGAACTGCTTGATGATATTGAGAGCGAACTAAAGATCAAGGTTCGTCCACTAAGCTGGCCAATCAGCTCAGGACCAACATTTAAAGGTGTTTACAACCTTTTTGAACAGAAACTTTGTCTTTTCTTTTCGGAGGATAAGCAATCGCGAACCGACGATATTATTCAAATAGATGATGTTAATAGTCCTGAGCTCGACCAGTATATCAAACCTTATACCGAGAAATTTAGAGAGGAATTGGAACTTGTTCGTGGCGTTTATCATGATTTTGAGGTTGAAAAGTATTTGAACGGTGAACTTGCACCCGTATTCTTTGGCAGCGCGTTGAATAACTTTGGTGTTCAAGAGCTGTTGGATTGCTTTATCCAAATAGCACCACATCCAAGACCCACTGTTACCGATGTTCGTGAGATTTCACCATTTGACGAGAAGTTGACAGGCTTTGTTTTCAAGATTTTTGCCAACATGGATCCCAACCATCGCGATAGGCTAGCTTTCCTAAAGATTTGCTCAGGTACCTTTGAGCGTAACAAGTTCTACAACCATGTTCGACTTGGGAAAACCTTTCGATTCTCTAGCCCAAATGCCTTTATGGCCGATAAAAAATCGATAGTCGATTTTGCTTATCCCGGTGATATCATTGGTTTGCACGATACAGGCAACTTTAGAATTGGTGATACACTAACAGAAGGTGAAATTATTAAGTTCAAAGGAATTCCTAATTTTTCACCTGAACTTTTTAGGTATATCGAGAATGCTGACCCTATGAAGTCTAAACAATTGGCAAAAGGTATTGATCAATTGATGGACGAGGGTGTAGCGCAACTATTTACCCAAAAATCTAATGGTCGTAAGATTATTGGAACCGTTGGTGCACTTCAGTTTGAGGTTATTCAGCATCGTTTAGAGCACGAATATAGCGCAACGTGTAGGTATGAATCAATCAGTTTGCATAAGGCATGCTGGATTGAGAA
>JBPXJX010000004.1:0-3634 GCA_051715525.1 Bacteroidales bacterium | reverse complement strand
TAAAGTAGCCAACTGCTTTATGATTCCCTATCAAAAGTAATTCGCCCGTTAAGGTCAAATTATGAAAGGGCTATGCAGGTCTACACTAAGGGTATACTTGAAATGGAAAGTAATAAGTTACACTATCCCGATGCCAACTCGACCATGCGTTTAACTTACGGTAAAGTTATTGGTTATAAGCCAATTGATGGGGTGTCGCTAACACCATTTACAACTCTTGATGGTGTTATTCAAAAGGAAAAGCCCAATGTTGATATTTTTAACGTACCACCTAAAATTAAACAGCTGTGGGAGGCCAAAGATTTTGGACGTTGGGGCGTTAATGGAACTGTTCCTGTTTGCTTCCTTACCGATAATGATATAACCGGAGGAAACTCTGGTAGCCCTACGCTCGATGCCAATGGGAACCTTATTGGTATTGCCTTCGATGGTAACTTCGAAGCAATGGCCTGCGATTATGCTTTTGAGCCCGAAATACAGAGAACTATCATTGTGGACATTAGATATGTACTTTTTGTTGTCGATAAGTTTGCTGGGGCAAAAAACTTGATTGATGAAATGAATATACAATAAACTTTTCATTTTTATATTAGTCTAGATATTATGAATATATCTAGACTTTTTTATTTTTTATTTGCAAATTATATTTGTATTTTGACAGTTTTATTGATTTTTCCTCCCATTTTAATTTTTAAGCGATGAATCCAAAATTTGCTAAAAAATTTGCTATAACAATAGCTGCGGTATTTGTTGCTCTTTTTGCGTATTCACAAAAAGGGGTTCCGTTCATTTCAAACTTTCAACTTCCGGCAACAATGAGTAATCAGACCTGGTCGATCATTCAGTGTCAGGAAGATAATCTTATTTACGCATTAAATCGAAAAGGGGTTTACTCATTTGATGGCTTTGAGTGGACTAAACTAAATGTTTCTGCAAAACCAATTGCAATATACTCGGCTAAGGATTTGTTTGTTGGTACAGATAGCGAAATTGGGTATTTCAGAAAAGATTCTAATGGAGATTACGGATACTATAGTGTGCAAGATTCAACCCTCGATATTTACTATAAGTTTGTAAATATCGATAGCACCATTTACGCCGTAGGAACACAGCATATAAGCAAGTTGATAATTGGTGATAAGGTTAAAACTGAGCCTATTTATATTGAGTCTGATTCGAGTAGCATGATCACCGATTTTTTTGAACTTAATGGTATTATCTATATAGTCAAGAATAACAATTCCATTTATCGCCTCGATGATAAAACAGCAAGCAAGCAAACATTCAATCTCGATAAAGGTGAAACCATCAAGTTTACGTTCAATCACAATAACTTAACGTACATTGGTACCTCATTGAATAAACTTTTCCTTTTCAATGGTTGGCAGTTTAAACCATTGGCGTTAAAGGATAAAGCTTATTTGAGTGCTAGTTACATGAATGGTGGTATATCAATTGATTCCAATCGATTTGCTATTTCAACACTTATTGGCGGTTGTGCTATTATAAATTCAACAACGCTCGAAACCGAAGCTACTATCAACTATTCAATAGGCCTGCCCGATGACGAGGTTCAATCGCTTGGAGTTGATAAAAGTAAAGGTTTGTGGATTGCTCATGGTATGGGTATTTCAAGAGTTGATCTAAATATACCAGTTCGCTCATTTCAGCACTATAACGGCATAAGTGGAAATATACTTTCTGTTGCAGAGTTCAATCGTGTTTTGTATGTTGGTGGTAGCGAGGGGCTGTTCAGTTTGGTTGAAGTAAGAAATATAAAATCAGTTGAAGTACCTATATTACAGCCAAAAATAAACGTTTCAAGTACATCAAATACAATTACAACTGAAAAAGGTTTAGATGAGAAAAAAAACCAAACCGAAACTGATACAAAGGACGCAAAGAAAAAGAAGAAAGGTTTCTTTAGTCGACTATTCAGTAAGTCAGAAAAAGCCGAAGCTCAGGTTGTAGATGTCCCAGTTACAAGTGGTGAAACTTCTAAGAAAGATAAAGTTGAGAAGTCAGCAGTTTCAAAAAAGATTAGTACTCTTCAAACAATAAGTAACGAGTATCAGCGCATTCAAGGTGTTGATGGCAAGTGCAAACAGCTTGTTATCTTCAAAAATAAGTTGTTGGCAGCTACAAGTACTGGTTTGTATGAGATTTCTGGTGGTAAAGGGATACCAGTAGTTAATCAAAGTTATATAATATTTGTAAAACAATCGGAGTTAAACCCTAAAAGCATTTTCGCTTGCTCTACTGATGGAATTATTGAACTTTCATTTGTTGGCGAACAGTGGAAGTCTAAGCGACTTTATTCCTTTGAAGATGAATACCCAATTTCATTTGTTGAATTATCTGAAAACAACTTACTTGTGACTACCGAGTTTAATGTATATAATTTAACAATTGTTCAAGGCGGCGAATCCATTCTTAAAAAGTTGACTCCTGCAAATACTACACTTGAATCACCTGTTGCAGTTAAGGTTGCTGGTGCGGTAAAGGTTTATACTACTTCAAAGGTTTATACTTTTATTGTGCAAAAGGAACAACTTATAGAGGATGTTTCAGTGAGCGTTGGGAACATAATAAACACGATATATTCTCAGGGTAATTTTTCGTGGGTGAATAGCGATCGCAAATGGAATCTTTATAATCCAGAAAAGCAACTTTCGCCTGATATGATTGATTATTTAGGTCTGTTCGATAGGATTAACGATATATTTATCAATAGTAATAACGATATATATCTGGTTAATGATTTCAGTCAGATTGTAAAGATAAAGGCAAGTAACACAGGGTCCTCCAACTTTACATTACCCTTTTATTTAAAATATGTTACAGATGGAAGTGGCGTTAAACTTGATATTAATAACATAAAATTAAATTACTCAAACAACTCAATAAAAGTAAGGCTAATTGCGCCATCGTATGTTAGGGAGCGAGCTGCAGAATATCAGTATTTAGTTGAAGGTTTGTCGAATGGCTGGTCAGAATGGACTGATAATCCGAACATTGAACTTCCATTTATTCCGAATGGAAAATATAATTTAAAAATTAAGGCACGTGATGTGCTTGGTAATGAAAGTGAGATTTATACTCTTCCATTTAAAATCAACCCTCCCTTTTGGAAAAACCCTTGGTTTGTGATTCCCTTTTTCGTTTTGTTGATTTTCGCTTTTTTCCAGTTCATGAAGTATCGTGAACGACAATTGCAAAAGGACAAACAAATTCTTGAGGAGAAAGTAAAAGAGCGCACAAAAACTATTGAGGAGCAAAAGGAGGTTTTAATGACTCAGCGCGATGAGTTAGCTCAGTTTAATCAGGAAATTTTGCAGCAAAAGGAGGAGATAGAAGCCCAGCGCGACGAGATTGAGGCACAGAACGATTACATTACTAAGCAGAATCAGGAGATGACCCAAAGTATTGAGTATGCAAAACGTATTCAAACAGCGGTTATGCCAAAAGAGGACGCTATATGTGCAATTTTACCTGAACATTTCATTCTTTTTAAACCTCGCGATATTGTTAGCGGCGATTTTTATTGGATGACAAAAAGGGATGGTAAAATTATTGTTGCTGCAGCCGATTGTACAGGACATGGTGTGCCTGGTGCATTTATGAGTATGCTTGA
>JBPXJX010000003.1:0-2860 GCA_051715525.1 Bacteroidales bacterium | reverse complement strand
TTTAGCTAAAACACTTGGTGGCAAAGTTCACCCAATGTTAGTATCTTTTATTTCACTTATGGTTCGAAAACGTAGGGAGTCGTATATTGTAAATGCGCTATTGGTTTACCAAAAAATTTACCGCGAAAGAGTCGGGGTAGTTAAGGTTGTTGTTGAAACTCCAACCGAAATAGGCGACGATACCATAAAGCGTATACTCGAATTTGTAAAAAACAAATTTAACAAAACCCCAGAGCTTGAGGTAAGACTTGTTCCCAATCTAATTGGAGGTTTTATTATTGAAGTTGAAGGTTTACTTATTGATTTGAGTGTATCAGGACAGCTGGCTCGTGTTAAAAAGGCCTTAGTCCAAAATCAAAGAGTACTTTAAAAAATATTTATTATGGCAGAAATTAAGCCCTCTGAAATATCTGAATTACTCAAAAAAGAGTTATCAGGAGTAAAACAGCAGGTAGATTTTGAAGAAGTAGGCATCGTTCTTCAGGTTGGCGACGGTATTGCCCGCATCTTTGGACTCGACCACGTTCGATCTAACGAGTTGATTGAATTTGAATCGGGTATTATGGGTATCGTACTTAACCTCGAAGAGGATAACGTAGGTGCTGTGCTTTTAGGTAACTCAGAGCTTGTTAAAGAGGGGCATCGCGTTAAACGTACTGGTAGAATTGCTTCTATACGTGTTGGCGAGGGGATGTGCGGTAGGGTTATCAATACCATTGGTGAACCACTCGATGGTAAAGGCCCAATTAAAGGCGAGACCTATGAAATGCCACTTGAAAGAAAAGCTCCAGGTGTAATTTTCAGACAACCAGTTACCGAACCGCTTCAAACAGGTATTAAGGCAATTGACGCCATGATACCTATCGGTAGAGGTCAACGCGAGCTTATCATTGGCGACCGTCAAACGGGTAAAACTGCCATTGCAATCGATACCATCATTAACCAAAAATCGTTTTACGATAAGGGTGAACCGGTATACTGTATCTATGTTGCAGTTGGCCAAAAAGGTTCAACCATAGCATCATTAGTTAAAACCCTTGAGGAGCATGGTGCAATGGATTATACCATTGTTGTTGCAGCAACAGCTTCAGACCCTGCAGCACAACAGTTTTATGCACCTTTTGCTGGCGCATCGATTGGAGAATTTTTCCGTGATACAGGACGCTCAGCATTAATTATTTACGATGATTTATCGAAACAAGCAGTTTCGTACCGCGAAGTTTCACTTCTACTTCGTCGTCCACCAGGCCGCGAAGCCTACCCTGGTGATGTATTCTATCTACACTCAAGACTACTTGAACGTGCAGCAAAGATTATTACATCTGATGAGGTAGCAAAACAAATGAACGATTTACCTGAATCTATAAAGCATTTGGTAAAAGGTGGCGGTTCGCTAACCGCATTACCAATTATTGAAACACAAGCAGGTGACGTATCAGCATATATTCCAACCAACGTTATTTCCATTACCGACGGACAGATTTTCTTGGAGACAAACCTTTTCAACAACGGTATTCGCCCTGCTATTAACGTGGGTATTTCGGTATCGAGGGTGGGTGGTAAAGCTCAAATTAAGTCGATGAAGAAAGTTGCTGGAACGCTTAAACTAGATCAAGCTCAGTTTCGCGAGCTAGAAGCTTTCGCAAAATTCGGCTCAGATCTTGATCCTGCAACTCTTGCGGTTCTAGATAAAGGAAGTAAAAACGTTGAAATCCTTAAACAAGGACAGCACAAGCCACTTCCAGTTGAATTACAAATAGCAATCCTTTTCATTGGTTCAAAAGGATTATTGAAAAACGTTGCTAGAACAAAGGTAAGAGACTTTGAAAAGGACTACCTTGAACTAGTTCAGCTTAAGCATAAAGAGTTCTTGGTTAGAATTGCAAAAGGCGACTTTGGCGATGATATTGCTAATGCCTTAACAGCTATTGCCGAGGAAGTTGCGAAGAAGTACGTTAGCTAAAGATTTACCATGGGCAACCTAAAGGAGATTAGAACGAGAATAGCATCTGTTACATCCACTAGAAAGATTACTAGTGCGATGAAGATGGTTTCTGCAGCTAAATTCAAGAAAGCGCAAGACGTTCTTGTAAAGTATAAACCATTCTACGAGCATTATCAACAAACCGTTGAAAATGTTATAGCAAGTTATGGTCTAAATAATAGCTATTGTGAGGTACGTAAAGAGATTTTGAACATTGGTCTTGTTGTAATCTCTTCAAACGGAAGCATGTGCGGATCGTTTAACCAGAACATTATCAAGAAAGCAGCAGAAGCACACTTTAATCTTTCAAATAAGTATCCAAAGGCTAAAATTCATATCCATTGTATAGGAAAAAAGGCAACAGATATATTGCAAAAGAAGGGACTAGATGTAAGTCATTTTAGCCCAACAGCCGTTGATAAACCCGATATGCATATAACAAAAGGCATTTTTGAGGATTTACAAGGTATGTTTTTTAAACATGAGTTAGATTTAATACAACTTGTTTTCAATTCTTTTAAAAATGCAGCTGTTCAAACACAAGTTGTTGCAAACTTTTTACCATTTACTATCTCTACTGAAGAGGGTTTAAAATATTCAGATATCATTATTGAGCCTGCTCCTGAAGAATTTGTCGAAAAAACATTGCCAAAATGTTTGCTTTATCAACTTCATGGGGCAATTCTCGATAGCATCACTGCAGAGCATGGAGCACGAATGACCGCAATGCACCAAGCCACCGATAATGCTACAGAATTTATTCGTGATCTTACTCTTCAGTACAATAAGGAGCGTCAGGCTGCAATTACAAAGGAAATACTTGAGATAGTTTCAGGAGCGAACGCATTGAAAGGATAGCAGGTTACTACTAAATAT
>JBPXJX010000002.1:0-2267 GCA_051715525.1 Bacteroidales bacterium | reverse complement strand
AGAGATTCATTATCTAATCAGAGTTCGTATTCAATTCAATATCGATTCATTAAATCAACAGGCGAAATAATTCATTTGCTTTCAAATGCTGAAATTGAGCGCAACCATAGCGGGAATGCATTTCGGGTTTTTGGAGTTGTGATGGATATAACAGACCAAAAGCAATCGGAGTTGGAACTCGCTCTAAAAAACAATGAACTTACTGCTGCCGAGGAAGAGTTAACGGCTACAAACGATGCATTAAGAGATTATCTTGAAGAGCTGGAAAAAGCAAAGTTTAAGGCAGAGGAATCGGATAGGTTAAAATCCGTATTCCTCGCCAATATGAGTCACGAAATCCGTACTCCAATGAACGCTATTGTTGGGTTCTCCGATTTACTTGATATGGAGGATATGCCATTTGATAAACGGAAAGTTTTCACAAATACAATCAGGGAAAGGACAAAAGATCTACTCAACATAATTAACGACCTACTTGATATATCAAGGATAGAATCAAACTCTCTTAAAATAGTTATTAACAAAGGAAATATCAACAACACTTTAGCTGAAATAAAAGATTTCTTCAAGCTAAGAAACGAACAAATTTACAATAAACCCATTGAGTTTGTTTTAGAGAATGAGTTAGAAGCGAGTAGCTGTTTTATCGAAACCGATTTTGATAGGATTAAACAGGTTCTTATTAACTTAATCGAAAATGCATTTAAGTTTACCAGTGAGGGACAAATAAAATTGAAATGCAGTTTGAATGATGCAACAACCCTTTTAATTGCTGTTTCAGATACAGGAATGGGTATTCCTAAAGATAAATTGGATTTAATTTTTGAGCGTTTCAGACAAGTCGATGATACATACTTAACAAGAGAGTTTGGTGGAGTTGGGTTGGGCTTATCAATTTGCAAAGGCATCATTGAGCTTATGCATGGAAAAATTTGGGTCGAATCAACTTCTAATGTTGGATCTACATTCTTTTTTACAATTCCTTTTAAGCCATCTGTTAGCATAACCAATAAGGCCCGAATAACTGAGAATAACCCGTATGATTTTAAAGAAAAAAAGATCTTAATTGTCGAGGATATACAGTTTAATCGTGATTATCTCAAAGAGGTACTTGAAAGTACTTATGCGACATTGATTTTTGCCACAGATGGCAATGCTGCTCTAAAAGAGTTTAGCACACACCAAGATATTGATATCGTTTTAATGGATATTCGATTGCCCGATATCGATGGGTTAGAACTTACCCGTAGGATGACAAGGGTTAGGAATGGAATAAAGATTATTGCCCAAACTGCATATGCATCAAACGAAGATCAGGAGAAATGCCTCGAGGCTGGATGTATCGATTTCCTTACTAAGCCAATTTTTAAAAGAACATTACTCGAAAAATTGAGCAATTATCTTCTAAAATAATCGAACAAAGCTAAATTCTTTTTAATCTACTTATTATTTCACAGAATTTCATTAACTTTTGATTTCATTAATCTTTAGTTATGAGAGAGGATTTACTCTATTTTATATGGAAAAACCTACCATTTACGTTAAATGGACTTTATACAACGGGTGGTGAAAGTATAGAGGTGATCAGCCCTGGTGAATTTAACCGCGATTCGGGTCCCGATTTTTTCAATGCCAAGGTTCGAATTGGCAAAACTATTTGGGCTGGCAATGTTGAAATGCACATCAAATCGTCCGATTGGCAAAACCATCATCATGATGGAGATCGGTCTTATGATAATGTAATCCTACATATTGTAACAAAAGATGATAAGCCAATTGCAAATAGCAAAGGACAACCAATTCCAACAATTATAATTAAGTATCCCGATACGCTTGAGTGGAGCCTAATGAATTTAACCAATTCAGGAAGATGGATCTCTTGTGAGGAGAGTTTTACCTCATTTGATTCTTTTTCAACCCGCTTATGGCTCGAGAACCTAATGGTTGAGAGGCTTGAGCAAAAAACCGCACAGGTTTTTGATTTAGTTAATAACGCACAGAATAGTTGGGAGGAGGCATTTTACCAATCGGTTGCCCGAAGTTTTGGATTAAAAACTAATGCATTACCATTTGAACTTTTGGCAAAATCTACCCCTTTAAAAGTTTTAGGTAAGCATAAAGATAACCTTTTTCAGATAGAGGCCATTCTTTTTGGGCAATCTGGATTACTCAATAATATTTCCGAGCATGATGAGTATTCATTATCACTACTAAAAGAGTATAAATACCTGCAACACAAGTTCAATCTAATACCTATTGATGGGCAT
>JBPXJX010000001.1:0-9468 GCA_051715525.1 Bacteroidales bacterium | reverse complement strand
TGAGGAATATATTCAACTCGACCAGCTTCTTAAGGCCTTAAGGATTGCAAATTCAGGAGGTATGGCGCACCTTATGGTTGATGATGGAATGGTTAAAGTTAATGGCTTTGTTGAAACTCGTCGTAGGGCAAAAATTAGAGCAGGAGATATTGTTGATGTTGAAGGGGTAAAAGTAAAAGTAATAACTGATGAACTGCTTGGGGACTGATTCCTTACAGGGTTACAGAGTTACAGAGTTGCAGAGTTGCAGGGTTAAATAAAAACGGTTAATTTCAAATCATTAACTTCAATTATATTTTAATCAATTAATTAGCAAGATTATGAGAAATAGGTTAACATTATTGATAGTTGTTCTTGCATTTACAATTGGATGCAAATCGAACAGGTACGATCAGGCGCTAATGAAAAATGAGAGTAGGTCGATTGTTGCAACTGATGAAATGAAGGAAGATGCCATATCACCTGCTCCACCATCTCAAACAGGAGGCAACGCAACAATTGATAAGAAAATCATTAAAACAGCCTATATCAATATTGAAGTTGAGAGTATTGCTGCTATCCGGAAGGTTATCGACACAACCATCAAAACGTTTAATGGCTATGTTGTTAGCGAGAACATGCAAAACACCGAATCGCAGTTGAGTAGCAATATCAACATAAAAGTACCTGCGCAGCAGTTCGATAAAATGCTAGCAAAGCTAGCATCTATAGCCAAAAAGGTTGACTACCAGAATATCGAGACCCAGGATGTAACAGAGGAGTATATTGATGTTGAAACAAGGCTTAGCAACAGCCGAAAAGTAGAACAATCGTACATCAAACTTTTGCAAAAGGCAAAAACCATTGAGGATATCCTCAAAATTGAGCAAAAGTTAGGCGAGATCAGAACCGAAATAGAGTCGACACAAGGGCGCTTAAAATACCTCAATAATCAGGTTAGCTATAGCACAATTAATTTAAGTGTTTACCAAGCACTAGAGTATAAGTTTATTGCTGAGAAATTACCTAGTTTCTGGGAGCGTCTTAAAAGTTCAATCGTTTCAGGATGGAGAGGTATAATTGCCTTTTTCCTATTCCTAATCAACCTATGGCCATTATGGCTTGCTGCTGTTGCTGGCTGGTATGGCTGGAAGCGTTTTATTTCAAACAGGAAACGCCAGAGGAAAGAGGAAAAGAAAGAGCGTAAACAACAGAAAAAGCAAAAGAAAGAAGCAAAAGAAAGCGAATTATCGCAATAGCAAAAAGGCTGCTTAACGCAGCCTTTTATTTTTAAACTAAATATCGAACAACCTTATTCTGAGCAGTAGCATACTCTATTTCGCGACGGGTTGATGAACCGATATACCCACCAACATTAATAACGTATATTTCATCAGCCATATCAATTTTTCGAAAGTGCATATCATCAAGCATCTCTTTTACACCATTGGTAAACACCTCGCTATCGCCTGAATGGCCGAATAGGCCAACGCTAATAACAATATTACCTTCAAGCGTTAACCGCTTCTGTACCTCAATAAACTCATCCTTAAACTTTGTGCTGCCACAAAGGGTTATGACCTTGTATTTGCTGACCATAAGATAAAATTTAAGATGTAAGAATTATTACAGGACAATATACAAAAAAAGGGGAACTTCCTCCCCTCTTCAGCATTAGGCGGGATTACTTAATGATCCCCAAGGGGGGGGTCTTAACACCAAAGCATATGCCTAGGCTACTGCCTAGTATTTTTGTATTTCCATATGTGCATGTAAATACATGCATATTCTCCAAGTGGGGAAATAAAAAACCCCGAGTAACCTCGGGGTCGTTTGTTTTGGTGTAGCGAGAGGCGGGATTGAACCGCCGACCTCATGATTATGAATCATGCGCTCTAACCAGCTGAGCTACCTCGCCATCAGAATCGAGGTGCAAAAGTATAAAATTATTTTTATCCTCCAAGAAAATATTTTTAAAACTATAGGTTAACCCCTTCCAAGGGTATAATAAACAAAAGGCATCACTTAAAATAAGCTAAAGAAACAGACCCTGTTAATAAATAAGATAGCAATATAAGTGCTTCGTATTCTTTTTTTTATATCTTGCAGTAAACGTTGTTTTGGATTAATATTTGCAAGAGAAAAAGAGTAAAAAAATGTTATGGAAAATGTTTCTACAATAAATAGGGTTGAACTCGAATTTACTATAAATACATCGCCTCATATACTATTTAACCGGTTATCAACCCCATCGGGTCTATCTGAATGGTTTGCCGATGATGTAAACCTCTCAGGCAAAGTATTTACATTTGTATGGGAGAACACCCAGCAAAAAGCCGAGTTAATTGAAAAAAAGGAGAATAAAAGCATTAAATTCCGTTGGATAAAAGAGGGAGCAAACCCAAAAAGTTTTTTCGCTTTTCAGCTTTATACCCAAGACCTTACGCGTGAGTTGACCCTTAAAGTCACTGAACTGCTTGACGAAAGCGAAGACATGAACGATACCATATCGCTATGGAATAGCCAAATCGGCGAGTTGAAAAGAATACTTGGCGTTTAACACCTATTATTACTTCACATACCAAATATTTTATAAAAATCAGCTACTTTTGCCAAAGGTTGCATAAATAGCCTTTCTACTAGTGAAAAAGCTACACAAATTCATACTTAAGTCCTACCTAGGACCACTGCTCATGACTTTCTTCATTGTCATGTTTATCCTTTTAATGCAATTCCTTTGGAAATATATCGACGATTTAGTTGGTAAAGGATTGGAATGGACTGTTATTGTAGAGCTAATGCTTTACATGAGTGCGAATCTTATTCCTATGGCTTTACCATTAGCCACACTCCTTGCTGCGCTTATGACAATGGGTAACCTTGGTGAAAACAACGAACTTTTAGCCATGAAATCGGCTGGTATATCCCTTCCAAGAATAATGAGCCCATTAATTGCAGTTACAATTATAATATGTATTGCAGCATTCTTCTTCTCAAATAACGTTTTACCTTACTCTAACCTTAAATTCTCAACCTTGCTTTACTCCGTAAAGCAACAAAAGCCAGAATTAGCAATCAATGAAGGTGTTTTTACTACAATTAACGATACTTACAGCATAAAAATTGGCGAAAGGGATAAGAAAACTGGACTTATTAAGCGCATTATGATTTACGATCATAGTAAAAACGATGGTAATGTACTAGTTACTTATGCCGATTCGGGTTACATCAAAGTAACAAGCGATGAAAGACGGCTTGTTGCAACCCTTTTTAGCGGGAATTCCTACGAGGAACGAGAAGAAAAAAACAATAATATTGAGAACCGTAAGTTTCCTTCGACAAAACAGGCATTCCAAGAGCAAATCGTTAACTTTGAGATGGAAGGTAGAGGGTTAAAACGTACCGATGAGGATTTATTCAAATCAAGTGCTCAGGCCATGAACCTGAGCCAGCTTAGCCGTACAGAAGATTCATTAAAAAAACAATACGATAACAGGGTAAGATCTTTCAAGAAATACCTTTCATCTACTATCTTAAGAACAAGATATAGTGAAGATTTAACCGATTCCATTCCAAAAGTAAAATACTTTTTATCGGGAACTGAACTTTTTGATACTGCTAAAGCAGAAATCAGAAAAGTTATCATCGAGTCAGCCATCGAAAAAACAAGATCAACAAAAAGCTACATCGCCGCTTCGAGTGATGAACTCTCCTCAAAAGCAAAACTGGTAGTAAAACATGCTGTAGAATGGAATAGAAAGTTTGCCTTATCCTTTGCTTGCTTTGTTTTTTTCTTTATTGGAGCACCCCTTGGAGCTATAATTCGTAAAGGAGGACTGGGGCTACCAGCAGTTATATCCGTTCTATTCTTTGTGCTTTATTATATTATTACCATTACAGGCGAAAAATTTGCTCGCGAACTCATATGGCACCCAGCAGCAGGAATGTGGCTTTCGTCATTCATACTTCTTCCATTAGGTATATTCTTATCGTACAAAGCAACTACCGACTCGGTAATTATGAACTCCGACTTCTACATTGAAGCATTCAAGAAGCAAGTTGTTTTTTGGAAAAAGGTTCATAAAAAAGTGAAAGGGACAAAAACGTCCATCAAATAGTTTTCATAAGGGTTTAATAATGAAGATACTTATTCTGTCAAATAAACCACCCTACCCTTCAAAAGATGGAAGTTCATTAGCAACCCTTAATATGGCCAAAGGATTGACCAAGTTGGGAAATGATGTAACTATACTTGCCATAACCACAAAAAAACATCATTGTAGAATTGAGCAAATACCTGATGATCTGAGGCAGGCAATTTCTTTTAATTTTGTTGAGATTAACACAAGCATTAACCCTATTAAAGGAATAATAAATCTCCTATTCTCTAAACTACCCTATAATATTAAGCGATTTATCAATGCTGAGTTTACTCAAAAACTTATTGAAATTATTAAAGGGGCTAAATATGATATAATTCAAATCGAAGGACTTTACCTTGCCCCATACATTCAAACTATCAAAAATACAACTAGCACCCCAATCGTTTACCGATCGCATAATATCGAGCATGAAATCTGGACCCGATTATCGTTGAATGAGAAAAATCTTCTTAAAACAAAATACTTCGCCTTGCTATCGGGCCGTATTAAGATGATGGAAGAGAAAATCCCACATCAAGTTAACGCCCTTATAGCAATTTCAAAACGCGACGAGAATTGGTATCGCTCCATTGGCTTTAAAAACCCATCAATTACTATTCCAATGGGTTATGCAGTTCAGAACAATGAAAACATCACGGGATTACTCAATAACGAACCCTGTTTTTTAGGCTCGCTCGACTGGATTCCAAATCAGGAAGGGCTCATTTGGTTTGTTGACAAAGTATGGCCAAAAATTCATTTAGAATATCCAAACCTTAACTTCCATATTGCTGGCAGAAATGCGCCAGACTGGTTAATCGAAAGGCTAAAAAAGAAAAATGTAATTTTTCATGGTGAGGTTGAGGATGCTCAAGCATATTTGGCTAAATATTCGCTCATGGTTGTCCCAATTCTATCGGGTAGTGGAATGAGAGTTAAAATCGTTGAGGGAATGATGTTTGGTAAAATTATTATAACAACAACAATTGGAATTGAAGGGATTGATGCAACAAACTATGAGCATGCAATTATTGTTGATACTCCAACCGATTTTGCAAAAGCAATTGTTGATATAATTAATGACCCATCGCAGAAACTGGCTATTGCAGAAAAAGCTCGTATTTTCGCATCAGAACATTTTGATGATTTAAAACTTACGAATAAACTTTTAAATTTTTACAAAGGGCTACTTAATGGCAATTAAAATCCTTTTCTGGTCGCTTATTGGTTTAATGATTTATAGCTATTTTGGCTACACTATCATTCTAGCCATTATAGCTGCTATCAGAAAGGCTTTTTCGCAAAAAAGAAACAACGAGAAAACAGATTACTATCCTGCAATAACCATTGTAGTTGCAGCATACAACGAAGAAAAAAATATCGATGAAAAGGTCCTAAATTCATTTAATCAGGATTATCCAAAAGATAAAATCACCCAACTTTGGGTTAATGATGCTTCAACCGACCAAACGAAAGCTCTGCTTGCAAAATACCCCAACATTAAAATTCTTGATCAACCTGAACGAAGTGGTAAGATTGCAGCAATAAATATTGCAATGGGGCATGTAGCAACGCCAATTACTATTTTTTCGGATGCGAATGCTATGCTTTCGCTAAATGCATTCAAAAAGATTACGACACCCTTCATAAACCCAAAAGTAGGTTGTGTTGCTGGTGAAAAAAGAATTTATGTAAAAACACGCGAAAATGCTGCTGCAACTGGCGAAGGTTTCTATTGGAAATATGAATCACTTATCAAGGGTTTAGAATCATTTTGCCATTCAACCCTAAGCGCAACTGGCGAACTATATGCAATCCGTACTAATCTTTTTGAAAACGTAAGCAATAATACTATCCTTGACGATTTTGCTATATCAACCAATGTGCTAAAAAAAGGATTGCTCATTAAATACACCCCCGAAGCTTACGCATATGAAAAGGGCTCGGCAAGTATAATAGAAGAGAAGAAAAGAAAAGTTCGGATTGCAGCAGGTAGTTTTCAATCACTTTTCAGTAATCTTCAACTATTAAACCCATCCAAACACCCATTTCTGACATTCCAATATTTCTCTCATAAAATTCTAAGATGGTTTATACTACCCATTTCGCTCTTTTTAATTCCCATCTTAAACCTCATTATCATATTAAACAACAGGTATAATGATACTTATATCATAACTATTGCCATACAACTACTTGCTTTTATAGCAATAGTTTTGGGTTGGATACTAAAAGAGAAAGTAGTTTCTTCGAAATGGATTTTCTTACCGTACTACCTTTTTATGATGAACATTTCAATCATTCAAGGTTTTTTTCGATTCCTGAGAGGCACACAAAATGTACGATGGGATAAATCTTTAAGACAAACCTGATAAATGTTTTGCATACTATCATTTCATTGTACTATTTTTGCATCACTTTTAAAAAAGAAATAAAAGCAATGAACACTAACCACGAAAGCAATACTGACTTCAAATTAAATACAATACCCGAAGCCCTTGAGGAACTTAGAGCGGGCAAAGTAATTATTGTAGTTGATGATGAGGATCGGGAGAATGAGGGAGATTTTATTGTAGCAGCAGAGATGATTACCCCAGAGATTGTCAACTTTATGGCAAGGTATGGTCGTGGCTTAATTTGTGCTCCAATTCCTGAAGAGAGATGCCAAGAGCTTGATCTTGAATTGATGGTAGGTAATAACACTGCATTACATCATACTCCATTTACCGTTTCGGTTGATTTAAATGGACATGGCTGCTCTACGGGTATATCTGCTTCCGACAGGGCTAAAACCATTCGTGCATTAGTTGACCCTGACACTAAACCAGAAGATTTAGGCAGACCTGGTCATATATTCCCATTAAAAGCAAGAGATAAAGGCGTTTTACGCAGAGCAGGACATACCGAAGCGGTTGTTGATTTAACCCGTATGGCTGGTTTAAAGCCTGGTGGCGCTTTGGTTGAGATTATGAACGATGATGGAACAATGGCACGTTTACCTCAACTAATCGATATTGGGAAGAAATTCAACCTTAAGATATTTTCTATTAAAGATTTAATTTCATATCGTCTTAAAACTGAGAGTATAGTTGAAGCTGGTGTAAGAGTAAAATTACCTACTGCATATGGCAACTTTGAATTAATACCGTTCCGCCAAAAATCCAACGGACTTGAACATGTAGCTTTGATAAAGGGTACTTGGGATGAGAACGAGCCAATTATTGTTAGGGTTCACTCATCATGCGTAACAGGTGATATTTTTGGTTCGGAGCGATGCGACTGTGGCGCCCAGCTCCATCAGGCAATGCAAATTATTGAGAAGGAAGGCAAAGGCGTTCTGGTTTATATGAATCAGGAAGGAAGAGGTATTGGCCTTTTCAATAAAATTCATGCCTATAAACTTCAAGAAGAGGGCCGAGACACTGTTGAAGCCAATGTTGAACTGGGCTTTGAACCTGATGAACGCGATTACGGTGTAGGCGCAAGCATTTTACATGAAGTTGGAGTAAGAAAGATGCGACTAATATCAAACAACCCTATAAAGCGCAGAGGTTTAGAGGGTTATGGTATCGAGATTATTGAAAATATTCCTTTGGAAATCCCTTCAAATCCTCATAATGAGTTCTACCTTAAAACCAAGCGCGATAAGATGGGACACAATATTTTAGTTAATCCTAAAAAATAGGCTGCCTAATCGAGATGCTAAAGGATGTTCGGATTGTATATATGGGCACTCCCGATTTTGCGGTTGAGCCTTTAAAAGTTCTTGTTAATGCAGGATGCAATATAGTTGGCGTAGTTACAGTACCTGACAAACCTGCAGGAAGAGGACAAAAGTTACAATCATCACCAGTAAAAGTTTATGCTGAAGCAAATGGGCTCAAGGTGATGCAACCCGAAAAGTTGAAAAATCCTGAATTTACTGACGAATTCACATCACTTAACCCAGATATAGCAGTTGTTGTAGCATTTAGGATGCTACCCGAATCCATTTGGTCGGTTCCGAAACTAGGAACATTTAACCTACACGCCTCGCTCCTCCCTCAATACAGAGGTGCCGCACCCATTAACTGGGCTGTAATAAATGGCGAAAAAAAATCAGGAGTTACAACTTTCCTTATCGATCATCAAATTGATACTGGAAATATACTTTTTAACAAAGAGGTTGAAATCTCAGCGAATGAAACAGCAGGAGAGCTACACGATAAACTTATGGTTGTTGGAGCAGACCTTACCCTTAAAACGGTTAAGGCACTTGCTGAAAATAATGTTAAACCTGTTGCTCAAAGCAATAACGCTCCATTAAAGCAAGCTCCAAAAATTTTCAGAGAGACCTGCAAGATTGATTGGAGTAAGTCAATATCAAATATTCATAATCACGTAAGAGGCTTAAGCCCCTATCCTGCTGCATGGACTGAAATACTATTGAGCGATGGCACAATTGCACAGGCAAAAATCCTTAGAACAAACTTTGCTGAGAAAAACCATCAACTCGAGAATGGAACGATTATTATCGAAGGGAAAAGCAACCTTAGTATTGCTTGTAGCGATGGGTTAATTGGCATTTTAGAGATTCAGCCTGCCGGTAAAAAATCGATGAAAATCAACGAATTCCTGAATGGGATCCGGGATGTTGCACCTAAGAAAATGCTTTAAGGGATCTATTCACTAAAATCTATATTAAGAGTAACAACTAGGATTGAAACCCTTATTTTACTTATTTACTTATCGACCTTTTAATTTGTCAACCCTCCAACCTATTTCCTTTTCCTAAGCTGAATAATCTGTCCAACCTCTGGTTCATCACCAGGTTTCATTCTATTTTTTCGATATAAACTCTTGAGTTTAACACCAAACATTTGAGAAATTGAGTACATCGTTTCGCCCTTCTCAACAACATGTACCTTGTGGTTCATCTCAGCCCTGGCACGTTTAGGTTGAATATAGAGCTCCTGTCCTTCTTTCAAAACCGAATCGCGACTAATATCATTATAGCTAGATAATTGCCAAGGCATCAATTCTAACTCTTTGGTTAGGCCAGCATAGGTATCACCCTTCTTAACAATAACATATTTTATTCTATTACGAGTGTAAACCTTGCGGTTCTTATTTAGGTCGATGACAAACTTATCGATATCAACCATATCACCTAACCCTTTAGATGGAGATTCAACCTCAACAGAAATACCTTTGTCGTAGTTGTAAAGGCTATAATCCTCAATAATCTTAATAAGCATCTCAGGGTAACGTGGGTTAGTGGCATAACCTGCCTTCTTAAGACCATAAGCCCATCCCTTGTAATCGGTGGGTTCCAAATCGAAAAGGGGTGCATATCTTCTTGCCCCTC